>PCRZ01000028.1:0-147 GCA_002772205.1 Candidatus Jorgensenbacteria bacterium CG23_combo_of_CG06-09_8_20_14_all_54_14
AGATCGGAGGGTGCTACTTGAGCTTCATTGTATTTAGCGAGTGCAGAAGATCAGAGGGTGCTACAGTTAACTGTAGCACCCTCTGTGGAAGGCGCGGTGAGATTTTCCGCTTTCATCCAACCCACCGGGAAGCGGAGGTGAATTGAA
>PCRZ01000028.1:218-7019 GCA_002772205.1 Candidatus Jorgensenbacteria bacterium CG23_combo_of_CG06-09_8_20_14_all_54_14
GAATGGAGAGGTTTTCTGACGTCGATACCCTGTTCACGACGAGCTGTGCTTGCGAGCGAGTTCGGGTCTTTTCGTAAACTGATGCTTGACAAAACTAATAGTGGCAGGACTCACGTCTATCGCACGTCTAATCTCTCGGTAGCTCAAACCGCGTGTGAGGAGCAAGGGAATGGCGATGCGTTTTTCAATCATGGTTATCTCTGACGAGGTGAAAAGAGCCGCGAGATTTTTGACAAACGTCTCTTCCGACGGTGACCGTTTTACCAGTTTGTAAAAGCGCTGCCACGCCTTTTTTCGCAGTTCTTGCCCAAATTGAGTTTTGCTCACATTTACCATGGTTTGTTTCAGAATAAGAGCCCTGGTGTAATCAGCGTTATGATACCATGGTGCTACAGTTAACTGTAGCACCGTTTATCCACACACTTTTTCCAGGGGCACGTGGGAATACAATTAGTAGAGCAGCATACTGGCATGAAGTAGCTCTACCAATTGGAACGTTTAGATTTTTAAGCTTTTTCTTCGTGAGTTTTTTCTTATCCCATTTTGTTTATAATTGCTTTGGATGAATAGAATTGTTAACAGAACTGTTGGTATTGATGGGGTAGGTAGGGCTAAAGCGGCTATCGCCGCTCACCCATCGTGGCAAAAGGAACATTTTGTCCTATGAAAAAAAAATTAGACCGCACCGTTATCGGCATTGATGAAGTGGGTAGGGGGCCGCTCGCGGGGCCGGTGACTGTGGCGGCGGTAATGGCATCTGCGCGGTTTTGGCGCTCCACAGCGGCCCTCTCGGTTCCGCTCAGAGATTCTAAGCGCCTTTCCCCCCGCCAGCGGGAGGTGTGGTTTCGGCACGTGCGGGCGGAGGCAACCCACGGGACCGTCCACTATGCACTCGCGAGCGTTTTTCCCCGGGTGATAGACCGCGTAAACATCACCCGCGCGGCAAACCTTGCCGCCACGCGGGCATTCAAAAGGTTGGTATCAAGTATGGGGTATAGAGTATCAGGTATGAGCGTAATTTTGGATGGCGGTCTGTATTTGAACAAGATACGTGATACTAAATACAAGATACTCAATACCAATACTGTGATAAAAGGCGATGAGCGGTTTCCCTCCATTATGCTCGCTTCCATCGTCGCAAAAGTGACGCGCGATAGGGCGATGAAACGGCTTCACGTCCGGTTTCCGGTTTATGGATTTGATAAACATAAAGGGTACGGCACCAAACGGCACCTTCAGGTCTTAAAAAAACGCGGCCCAAGCGAGGCGCACCGGTTGACGTTTGTCCATGCACGCCATACAATAAAAAGGTAAAGTTTTACCCCGCATCATTTCCATTCATGATGAACAATAATACAACGCAGTTAGGACGAGTCCGCCTTGCGGCTCTGATGGAGCACCGGCAGGGTTACTGCCAGAAACGGTACGCGGGGTGCTCGATTTTACCGTGCCCGACTTGCCCGAGAGCAACTCGGGCGGGCGGGTGGTCTCGCTAACGCTCAAATAAAATCGGCATGACACGCTTAAGCCATCACGCTAAATCAAAGGTAGGTCGCCGGCGCTCACAGCAGGCCCTGAAGAAACTTCCCCTAACCGTATGCGCAAACTGCAAAGCGCCGACCTTCTCGCACCGTGTATGCCCGCAGTGTGGTGCCTATAAGCGGCAGCCCAAGAAAAATTCCAAATTACAAACTCCGAATCACAAATAATTTCTCCGCCAAAGGCGGATCAGCCTTCGGCTGAAAAATTCTAATTTCTTAAATTTAAAACGTTCCTGTTTCGGTCATTGTAGGTTAGATATTATTTGGAATTTGGTGTTTGGAATTTGGTGCTTGTACATTGCGCGATGCTTGGTATTTAAAATTTTTAAAAGAATATGGCCACCCGGCACTTAGTGAGAACGATAGTATTGCAGTCCCTATATGAGTGGGATTTCTACAAACATGAAACCGATCTTGAGAAGATCATGGAGCGGAACCTCCAGGAGTTTGGCCCGGGGATCGACGAGCCGGAATTTGCATGGCGCATCGTGCAGGGGATTGTGGCGCACCTCCCGGAGATAGACAGCGTTATCGCGAAAGCGGCCCCCGAGTGGCCGGTTGAGCAAATCGCTATCATTGATCGGAACGTGTTGCGTATCGGGCTCTACGAGCTGATCTACGCCAATAAAGAAGAGGTGCCTCCCAAGGTGGCTATCAACGAGGCGATTGAAATCGCGAAGGGCTATGGCGGCCTCAATACCCCGAAGTTTGTGAACGGGGTCCTGGGAACCGTGTACCGGGAGCTCATCGCGCCGCAGGAAGAACAAACAACCAATAACTAACAACTAATAACGCTGAAAATATATCCGCGTAAATCAGCATTTTGCAAATCAGCGTAAATCAGTGTCTAGTAAAAATATGGCATCACTTGGCGACCTGGAAGAGAAAATAGGCGTGGCGTTCAAAAAAGAAGCGCTTCTCAAGGAGGCGCTCACCCACCGTTCCTATCTGAACGAGCACCCCCGCTGGAGCGCGCGGGACAACGAACGGCTGGAGTACCTCGGTGACGCGGTGCTCGAACTCGCGGTGACGGAATTCCTTTTCCGCACCTACCCCAATGAGGAGGAAGGGAAACTCACGAGCATCCGCGCGGCGCTGGTGAATTACCAGATGCTCGCGCGGGTGGCGCGTGACCTCTCGCTTGAACGCTACCTCTACCTCTCACGTGGCGAGGCGAAGGATGTGGGGCGGGCGCGCGAGGTGATACTTGCGAATGCCGTGGAGGCGGTCTTGGGCGCCGTGTACCTTGACCGCGGTTACGAGACGGCGAAGCGGGTGGTGGCTCGCATTGTGCTCACGCACATTGACGAGGTGATGGAGAGGAAACTCTACCGCGACCCCAAGAGTGTGCTCCAGGAGGTGGTGCAGGAGGAGCTGAAGACCACGCCTTCGTATCGCGTGCTCCGCGAGGAGGGTCCTGACCATGACAAACTGTTTGTCGTGGGAGTATTCTTCGGCGAGCGGCAGGTGGCGGATGGCGAGGGCCCCTCAAAGCAGGAAGCGGAGGCCCGCGCCGCCCAGGCGGCGCTCGAATCGCTGAGCTGCAAGGGAAAATACCACTAACGGAACCGATGTATCCCGTTAGAGGCAACTAAATTTTCTATAATGCGATTCAGCGTTTACAAAGGTGGAACATTGGTTGGCGGTAAAAGAGCCGTTGTGTTACGGTTGCCTACGGCAACCTGCTTCTAACGGGATGCACAGTGTACTGAAGCGCGTGGAGCTCCAGGGGTTCAAATCGTTCGCGCCCAAAACGGTGTTTGAATTTCCCTCGCGCGTCACTGCCATCGTGGGTCCCAACGGCTCTGGGAAGTCCAATATCCTGGACGCGTTCCGCTGGGTTTTAGGGGAACGGGAGGCGCGGCAGCTCCGGGGCGACACACTGGAAAATCTTATCTTTGCGGGGACTCCCAAGCGGCCCCCGGCCGGTTTTGCGCGCGTGAGTTTGCATTTTGACAATCGCGATCGCCTGTTTGAACACGAAGCGGCGGAAGTGACGGTGGAACGGAAAGTGGACCGCTCAGGCGTCTCGCAGTTCTTCATCCACGGCGGCGAGGTGCGCCTGCGGGATCTCGTCTCTGTGTTTGCCAGGGCGCGCTTGGGGAGCCGCGGTCTCACCATGGTGGGGCAGGGGCAGAGCGATATCTTCGTGCGCTCAAACCCCCGCGAACGGCGCGAGATGATAGAGGAGGTGTTGGGCCTGCGCGAGTTTCGCTTGAAGAAGGAGCACACTGAGCGTCAGCTCGCGTCAAGCCAGGTGAACATGGAAAAAGTGGCGGCGATACTGGAGGAGCTCACCCCTCACCTCCGTTTCCTCCGGCGCCAGCGCCACCGCTTTGAGCGGCGGCAGGAGATCGCGGAGGAACTCCGCGCGTTGGAGAACCGGCACTTTGCGGCGCGTTACCGCGAACTGCTCCGTATACGCGAGGGGTTTCGGGGACCCGCGGAACGCCTCGGCGCGGCGGCGGGAGAGGAGCGTGCGGCTGTTGCCGAGGCGGAGCGCGCGCTTCAGGCCATTGACCGGAAAATACAGAGCGGGGGGCGGGAGGATTCTCACCGTGAGAAGTTTACCCGCGCCATGGAGGAGCGCGCCGCGCTTGAGCGCGAGCTCGCCCGCGCGGAGGCGCGTATGGAATTTGCTTCGCACGCCGCCGAAGTTCCTTCGGCAAACGCGGGGGCGCTCACGGTGATGGTGAAGGAACTCGCGCGCGATTTGGAATACCTCCTTTCCTCCGACGATCTTACGGCGGTGAAGGTGAAGCTCGGCGAGTGGGTTGGGAAACTGCGCCGCGCGGTGGGTGGCGCGCCGCCCCTCCGAGGCGCTGATTTTGCAAGAGAGCGTGACGCATTGAAGGAAAAGGTGAAGGCGGCAGGCACGCTCATGCGGAGCATTCAGGAGGAAGAAGAACGGCTTCGCGCGGATGAGCGGAAGGCGAGCCAGGATCTCCGGGCGCAGATGGAGCGGCTGGAAACGGCAAAAAGCAAACTCCGTGACATTGAGCGGCGAATCCAGGAGGCGAAATTTGAAGGAGAGAAGGTAAATTTGCGGCTGGAGGAACTTGCCCGCGAGTGGGAAAGCGCGGGACGCGAGCGGAATGAACTTGCGTCGTTGCCGGTTCCCGACAGCACTGTGGAGGTTGAAGGCGCCGAGCGCAAAATGGTGCGTTTGCGGGGAGAAATTGCGGCTATCGGGGAGATTGATGAGACGCTTGTGAAAGAAGCGCAGGAAACCGAGGTTCGCCACTCGTTTCTTTCTAAAGAACTTGAAGACCTTACCAAAGCGGTTCGTGATTTGAAGAATCTCATCAAAGATTTGGACCAGAAAATACACCACGATTTCAAGCGGGCGTTCAGAAATATCAACGAGGAATTTAACACTTACTTCCGCCTCATGTTCAGTGGTGGGAGGGCGCACCTCAAACTCGTGGTGCCGCAGCCGAAAGCGGTTGAGGAAGAAGAAGCGGCGCCCGCCTTCGCCGGGGCTTTGGCAGGCAAGCCGGCGGAGGGGGAAGTAGCGGCGCCCGCAGCCGCAACGGAGGAACCACTGGATCCGGAACTCTCCGCGGGCGTGGAAATTGAGCTCACGCTCCCCAAGAAAAAGATCACGAGTTTGGACATGCTCTCCGGCGGCGAGAAAAGTTTGGTTTCCATTGCCGCCCTTTTTGCACTCATTTCGGTAAGCCCGCCGCCTTTTCTGGTTCTTGATGAAATTGATGCCACTCTTGACGAGGCGAACGCCCAACGTTTCGCCCAAATGGTGAAGGAATTCTCAAAAAAGACGCAGTTCATCATCGTGACCCATAACCGCGCGACCATGGAGGCGGCGGATATTCTCTACGGCATTACGATGGAGGACGACGGGGTTTCCAAAGTGCTCTCCCTAAAGCTTGAATAACTTCGTGCGGCTGTTCGGGCGGCGTTTAATAGTTTGTGATGACACACCATCATTGTTTTGTTGCGGCACTCACGGCGTGCTATGACATGTCATAACGCCCCAAATTGTCCAATGGTTAAAGTGGATAAATAGTTCTGTACTTAGTACTGACAGGTCTGCCGTGGTGTCCCGTGTTTTTAAGTTTCCTCTTTACTTATTAAACCACGATGGTTGTTTAGGACGCGCTATGACATGTCATAGCGCCTTATGGGATGTAAACACAGTTCCATACTTTGTTCGAACTGGTCTGCCGTGGTGTCCCGTGTTTTTAAGTTTCCTCTTTACTTATTAAACCACGATGGTTGTTTAGGACGCGCTATGACATGTCATAGCACCCTCGGCCGCTCTATGATCAAGGTAAATAAACTATCCCGTACTTAGTGCGAACGGGCCGGCCATGAAGTTTTTTTCTTGATACTGTATCGGGGCTATATACTCTCTTTTTCCGTTCTGTTTTACCCCGCTCCCGATAGCTCCTATAGGTGTTTTCGCGCAGGGCTTTTCTGATGCTGCTTATGGTTTGGGGTGAAAGCCATAGTTCCTCGGCGATTTGCCTATACCTTTTTCCTGCGTTGATTCTCTCCGTGACCGCGGCGCGCATCACTAAATTACGGCGTTCGTTGTTGGTGACTAATAACGCGATGAGATTTTTGGATTTCAAGAGCTTACGCCAGCACGCGCGTTCCCATTCTTTGCGGGAAGGGTAGCTGTGAACGGGCGGCAGCGCGAACCACACGGTCCTTTTCATGCTTACTTTAAACCTTTCCATCCTTTTCATGTGCGTTTATACCCCATTACCTCCGTCCCAACGTATAATAATATAATACAAGTGTACCATGTTGCTATGACATGTCATAGCACCTTTTTCAGTGCCTGCTTTCATGGATCTGTTTGCCTTTTTCACGTCCCCTCATGCTCCCTCATTAATACCAATGTATACGGTATAAGTTTACCATACCATACTATGACATGTCATAGTGTTCTTCTCGGCGCCCGCTTTTATGGATTCGTGTGGTATAATTTTGTTCAATGAATGCAGGGACCAGCCAGTGTCAGAACTGTCCCGATTTTGTCTCCGATCCGCCAGCTGGCGGATGCACCCACCAGTGCGCCACCGCCTTCAAGATCATAGGAGAAGAGCTCCAATTCTACCGCCGAATGAACCTGCCACTCCCGCGCCTCTGCCCAACTGCCGGCACTACGAGCGTCTCAAACAAAGGAACCCCCTGAAGTTGTGGCACCGCACCTGCGCCTGCGGCGGCAGGAAATCCCAAGCACCAAATACCAAATCTCAATACGAGAACACCGCCAAGCACCAGCACGGAG
>PCRZ01000012.1:0-1271 GCA_002772205.1 Candidatus Jorgensenbacteria bacterium CG23_combo_of_CG06-09_8_20_14_all_54_14
CTCTACGGTGGTGACGGGCGCCGGGTGGGTGACTATAATTTTCACCAATATTTCTTCCGGTTCGCCCCTCGCGCGGCTCCCTATGGACCCCAATAATGGTTCAACGAACTGTGGGGCTGACGCGGCTGCCTGTTTCTACGAGTACATGCCTGGCGGCAACACATTGCTCACCTATGAACTTGATGCCTCAATGGAGAGCGTGAAGTATGCAAGCGGCGGTGGGAGCGATGTGGAATCGAACACCAAAGACGGCGGCAGCAACAACGACGCTTACGAAATTGGGAGCGACCCTGGATTGGATTTGTAGCGCTGTAGGCGCGTTGTTGAGAATCCCCGCACAGGCGCGGGGATTTTTGCTATACTTTATATGTGATACCAATTGTAACGATGACAATGACAGTAACGATAGCCATAACGTATGACCGGAATTTTCAGCTGTCATAGTCATAGGTTATAGTCATAGTAATTAGCATCGCGTAAGCGAAGCGTATGATCAATCTCCCTCTCGAAAAACTGAAGGAAATTCTGCTCGGCGCGGGGGTTATTGACGACCCGGCATTCCAGGGGGTGGCGGAGGAGGCGGAGCGGAAACGGCAAAGCCCCATTGAGATCTTGATCTCCCGCGGGGTGCTCACCAAGGATTACTTTCTGCTTTTGGTGGCACGCGCCCTGGGGGTGGAACGGGTGAACTTGGGCGTCGTGAAGATTGAAGAGGAACTCCTCCGGCTCCTGCCCGAGGACGCGGCGCGCCAGCGGCGGGCGATCGTCTTCGGGCGCGAACCCGACGGGCGTTTCAAGGTGGCGATGGAAGACCCCACCGATCTCCAGGCCATTGATTTCATCACGCTCCGCGTGGGCGGGCAGGTGAAGTCCTATCTCGCCGCGGAGGAGGATCTGAACCGCGGTTTCCTCCTCTACCAGAAACGCCTCACCCAGGATTACCAGCAGATCATTGAGGAGAGCATTCAGGAATCCCTTCGCTCCAAGGTGCGCGGCGGCTTGGAGGAAGCGGCGGCGGATCTCCCCATCATGGCGATCGTGGACAATCTCATCGCGTACGCGACCTCCTCGCGCGCCTCCGACATACACTTTGAGGTATTGGACGACGCGGTGCTCGTGCGCTACCGCGTGGACGGCATTCTCCACGAGATCGTCCGGGTGCCGAAGGAAATTCACCCGGCGGTCGTCGCCCGCATCAAGATCCTCTCCAACCTTCGCGTGGACGAGCATACCCACCCGCAGGACGGGCGCTTCCGCTACACAAGCGGCGA
>PCRZ01000012.1:1297-2239 GCA_002772205.1 Candidatus Jorgensenbacteria bacterium CG23_combo_of_CG06-09_8_20_14_all_54_14
GGGCGCAGAAACCGATCTCCCTCGCGGAGCTCGGTCTCTTTGAGGAGGATATCAAGAAGGTGCAGGCGGCCATCGGAAGAACGTACGGCATGGTGCTCTCCTGCGGCCCCACCGGTTCAGGGAAGACCACCACCCTCTACTCCCTCATGAACATCCTGAATCGCCCCGAGGTGAACATCGTGACCATTGAGGACCCCATTGAGTACGACATGCGCTACCTGAACCAGATGCAGGTGAATGTGGCGGCGGGGATCACCTTCGCGTCGGGGCTCCGTTCCATTCTCCGGCAGGATCCGAACGTTATCATGGTGGGAGAGATCCGGGATGCGGAGACCGCGGGGATCGCCGTGCAGGCGGCCTTGACGGGTCACCTCCTCCTCTCCTCCCTCCACACCAATGATGCCTCCACGGCGGTGCCGCGCCTCGTGGACATGGGTGTACCGCCGTTCCTCGTGGCGGCGGTGGTAAATAACATTATCGCCCAACGCCTTGTGCGGCGCATTCATCTTGAGTGCATTGAATCGTATGTCCCCGATCGCGCGGTGTTGAGGAGCATTGAGAATGAGTTCAAGGCCATCCCCGGTCCGGCGGTAAAACTTCCCAAGACGTTCTATCGGGGGAAGGGGTGTGCCGCCTGCGGGCGCACGGGGTACCTTGGGCGACTCGGGATCTTTGAGGTTTTAGAGGTTACCGAAGCCGTCCGGAAGCTCATCATCAGTTCCGATTTCAACCTTGACAACCTCCGGCTCCTCGCCCGCCGCGATGGCATGGTTTCCATGTTTGAGGACGGCCTCCGCAAGGTGGAGCGGGGGGTCACCACTATTGAGGAGGTGTTTAGGGTCATTAGGGAGTAACTTACAACTAACAACTTACAACTAATAACTAACAACTTACAACTAATAACTAACAACTTACAACTAATAACTAACAACTTACAACTAA
>PCRZ01000012.1:2250-2502 GCA_002772205.1 Candidatus Jorgensenbacteria bacterium CG23_combo_of_CG06-09_8_20_14_all_54_14
AGAATTAGTTAGAAAGTTGCCTAAAGAGTATCGTTACGAATTAGGCAGTCAGCTGATTAGGTCGGCATTTTCCATTCTTTTGAACATTGCTGAAGGAAGCGGTAAAACCTCTGATGCCGAGCTTAACAGATTTTTCAACATTGCGCTTGGTTCTTTAAGTGAAACGTTAGCAGCCGTTGATGTTTTGTATTACAATGAATTAGTAGAAAAGAAAGAATTTGAGCTGGTCTATCAAAAAGTTAGCGAGATTGC
>PCRZ01000012.1:2522-3743 GCA_002772205.1 Candidatus Jorgensenbacteria bacterium CG23_combo_of_CG06-09_8_20_14_all_54_14
TAGTTACCTATGAGATTTCGTTACATCGCTTCACAGCCCGACGGGCGCATCATGGAGAGCGACTTGGAGGCGAAGGACATCCCCGAGGTGCTCTCCTATCTCCGGGGAAACAGCCTCACGCCGGTAAGCGTGATTCCCATCGAGAAAGCGCAGCGGTGGAAGCTCTTTCAGGGGAAGATCACCATCACCGACCAGATATTCCTCTCCAAATACCTCTCGCTCATGCTCAAGATCGGCACGAGCTTACTTGAGGCCATCAACGTTCTCATCGCGGATTTCAGGAAGCCGGCGATAAAGGACGTGCTCCTGGAGATCAAATCGTCCCTTGAGGCGGGTAAGCCGTTCTATACCACCTTCGCGCGCCGCGAGAGGACGTTCAGTCCCGTCTATGTGAACCTCGTGCGGGCGGGAGAAGCGTCGGGGAACCTGGAGAAGGTGTTTGAAGATTTGACCGATTCGCTCTCCAAGCAGAAGGAACTCAACGATCAGGTGAAGAGCGCGCTCATCTACCCCATCCTGCTTCTCGGGGGTTCGGTGCTCATTCTTTCCTTCCTCATCATCTACGCGCTCCCCAAGATTTCAAAGGTATTCGTAGAGGGAGGATTCGAGCCGCCGCTCTTTTCGCGCATCGTGTTCCAGGTCGGGGCGTTCTTGAGCTCGAACGGCCTCTACATTTTAGGATTTCTCGTTGCCGTCGGGGCGGTGTCTCTCTTTGGCTATCGGACGTCGGCCGCTTTCAAACGTTTCGTGGTGAGTATTGTGACCGAGATCCCACTCATCCGCGAGGTCATCCTAAAGATCGGTCTCCAGCGATTTGCAAGCACCCTCTCCGCACTCATCAAGGCAGGGGTGCCGATCACCGAAGCGCTTGAGATTACCGCGAAGGCGGTGGGGAACCCCGCGCTCCGCGAGGCGCTCATCCGGGTTGACCGGGAGGGGCTTGCGAAAGGACTCACGGTGGGGGAGGCGTTCCGGCGTGAGCGCGTATTTCCGCAGACGGTAACGAATCTTATGGCGATCTCCGAGCGGGCGGGGCACCTTGAGGAGGTGCTTGGAACGCTCTCCGAATTCTATATCAAGGAGATTGACGCCTCGGTGAAATCGCTGGTGGCGGTGCTGGAACCAGTTCTCCTCCTCTTTATAGGCGCTGTCATCGGGGTGATTGCCCTCGCCATCATTATTCCGATTTACCAGCTGACGACGCAATTTTAACCGATGCAA
>PCRZ01000012.1:3781-4227 GCA_002772205.1 Candidatus Jorgensenbacteria bacterium CG23_combo_of_CG06-09_8_20_14_all_54_14
GGAAGATAAGATCGTAGAAAAGGAACTATCCTATAAATTAGGAGGCATTTTCTTTAAGATTCAGGGAGAGTTCGGAAGATTTTGTCGGGAAAAACAATATGCAGATGTGTTAGAAAAGGAATTGAAAAACACAGGTTTTAACTTTGAGAGGGAATATCCTATTGAGATGGGCGATAGAAAATCCAATTTTGTGGATTTTTTCGTTGAAGGTAAAATATTAGTTGATCTGAAAGCAAAACCGTTTCTTGAAAAGGAGGATTTTTATCAAATGAAACGATACCTGGAGGTAAGCGGCCTGAAATTAGGTCTATTGGTCAATTTTCAAGATAAATACTTAAAACCGAAGCGCGTTTTGAACAGTCGGGATAGCGATGCAAAACTACGAATGCATGCGAATCTATGAAAAGAATATTTGTAGATTCGAATCAATTTGTAGTTTCGCATCG
>PCRZ01000021.1:0-6241 GCA_002772205.1 Candidatus Jorgensenbacteria bacterium CG23_combo_of_CG06-09_8_20_14_all_54_14
CTTCACAACTCAATATGGAGGAAGCGGTGAAATGCGCGCTCGTATCCACTAAGGATGGGGTTGCATTTCAAAGTCGAATCTTCGTAAGCATCAGGGATTCTGCAATATGGCCAAGGGATGCAATACCGCTATGGCAAATCCGCATTTCGCGGGAGCCCGCTGGCACGAATTCGCGACGCCGTTCCCAAACGGTGCTCTGTTTAAACAGAGCACCATCAAGAACATGGTCGCACGAAAGGAGTACAACTATGAGCAGCTCCGATTTAATGCTCGATATCTGAATCAATGCTACGAGGTTGAACCTCCATAAGGAGGTTCAACCTCGGGTTTGTTGACTTTCTCCACTTCTTTGGTATACTTGTTGCGCGTGACGGCACGCATTTTTTATCGGGTATGTCGACGGTCAACCAACTTATCAAACACGGCAGGAAACGCACCGAGGTCAAAGATAGGACCCCAGGGCTTTCCTGCTATTTCAACTACCTTAAGAACCGGCCGGTGGATTCGCCGTCGCCGTTCAAACGCGGGGTGTGCCTCAAGGTGTTCACCACGACTCCAAAGAAGCCGAACTCGGCGCTCCGCAAGGTGGCGCGTGTCCGGCTCACGAACGGCATGGAGGTGACCGCCTACATCCCCGGCGAGGGCCACAATCTTCAAGAGCACTCGGTGGTGATGATACGCGGCGGGCGCGTAAAGGACCTGCCGGGCGTGCGCTACCACATCGTGCGTGGAGTGCTCGACACCACCGGCGTGGATAGTAGGAAACAACAGAGGAGCAAATACGGAGCAAAGAGAGCAAAAACATAAACAAGCACGAAGCACGAAATCCGAAGCACGAAACAAATAGTAAAATTCCAATGATCGAAATCCAAAACGTGAGTTTAGATATTGTTTCAAATTTCGATATTCGAATTTCGAATTTAAACAACCATGCGTAAAAAGGGAAGTTTCAAAAGAAAGGTACACGCCGGTGACCCCGTCCACAGCCGCGTGGATGCAGGGCGTTTCATCAACTACCTCATGGGGAAAGGGGAGAAGTCGGATGCCGAGAAGGTGTTCTACGGCGCTTTGGAGCGGATAAAGGAAACCACCAAAGAAGAACCTCTCGCGGTGTTCGGGAAAGCGATTGAGAACGCGACCCCGCTCCTGGAGGTGGTTTCCAAGCGCGTCGGAGGCGCGAACTACCAGATCCCGCGCGAAGTGCGCTCGGAGCGGAAATTTTTCCTCGCGACCCACTGGATCATCGCCGCGGCGCGCGGGAAGAAGGGGAAGCCGATGGCGGACAAGCTCGCTGAAGAAATCATCGCCGCGGCGAAGAACGAGGGCGCGGCTATCAAGAAGAAGCAGGACATGCACAGAATGGCCGAAGCGAACCGGGCGTTTGCGTCATTGCTGCGGTAGGCTACGAAATACGAAATGGGTACGAATGTACGAAAGGTGAGGCGCGCCGACCTTGTGTACCCGGAGCCGTCTTACAAAATTTTAGGTGTTTTATTTAAGGTTTGGAGCGATATCGGCTTTTGGCACAAGGAGAAAATTTATCAGCGCGCGGTTGCACGAGCGCTTTGTGATAGCGGTTTTGAGGTAAAAGAACAATTGCCGGCAAAAATTGTGTTCAAGGGAGAATTTATTGGTGTCTATTATTTTGATTTCCTCGTTGATGACAAAATCGTATTGGAACTTAAGGTGAGAAATTATTTCTCAAAAAAGGATATAGAGCAGGTTTACTCATATCTAAAAGCAAAGGATCTCAAGTTGGGCATCATTGCACATTTTACCCAGAGCGGTGTTAAGTATAAGAGGGTTCTCAACGTAAAGTGAGTTTCGTATATTCGTAATATTTCGTATTTCGTAGCATGCCTAGACAATATCCAATTGAGAAAGTCCGTGATATCGGCATTATCGCCCACATTGACGCCGGGAAAACCACCGTGACCGAGCGCGTGCTTTTCTATACTGGCCTCACCCACAAGATCGGGGAGGTGCACGAGGGCGACACGGTGATGGACTGGATGGAGCAGGAGCGTGAGCGGGGTATCACCATCACCTCCGCCGCGACCACCTGCTTCTGGGTACCAACTTACGCGGCGCGGACTCACGCGGATCTGGACACGGATCAACGCAGAAAAACGTTTGAGCACCGCATCAACCTCATTGATACGCCGGGCCACATTGATTTTACCGTGGAGGTGAAACGCTCGCTCCGCGTCCTGGATGGCGCGGTGGTGGTGTTTGACGGTGTGGCGGGAGTGGAGCCGCAGTCCGAAACGAACTGGCGCTACGCGGACGAGTACGGCGTGCCGCGCATCTGCTTTGTGAACAAACTGGACCGCATGGGGGCGAGTTTTGAAAAAAGTTTGGCATCCATCCGCGAGCGGCTCACCCCGCACGCGATAGCGCTCCAGTGGCCCATCGGCATTGAGGAGAGTTTCAAGGGAGTCATTGATCTCCTCACCAGGAAGGCGTACGCCTTTGAGGGCGAGCACGGCGAGCGCATCACGGAGATTCCAATTCCGGACGATTTGAAAAACATCGTTGCGAAAGAGCGTCATGAATTGGTGGAAAAGATCGCCGAGACCGACGACCGGCTCCTCCGCACGTATTTGGAAGGTAACGAGCCCACACTTGAGGAATTGAAGGGCGCGCTCCGGAAAGCCACGCTCGCAGTGAAACTGGTGCCGGTCTTCTGCGGTTCAGCTCTAAAGAATAAAGGTGTGCAGTTCATTTTAGATGCGGTGGTGGACTACCTCCCTTCGCCGTCGGATCTCCCGCCGGTCAAGGGCATCAATTCCCAGACCCACGCCGAGGAGGAGCGGAAGCCGTCCGACGATGAATCCCTCGCGGCGCTCGCCTTCAAGATCGCGGCTGACCCGTTCGTGGGGTCACTCACGTATTTCCGCGTGTATTCCGGCGTGCTGAAGCGTGGGAGCTACATCCTGAACGCGACGAAGGGGGAGCAGGAGCGCGTGGGGCGCATCGTGCGGATGCACGCGAACCACCGCGAGGAGGCGGAGGAGATCTGCGCCGGGGACTTGGGCGCCCTCGTGGGTTTGAAAAACACCACGACCGGCGACTCGCTCGTGGACCCAGAGCACCCCATCATCCTTGAGAGAATCATCTTCCCCGAGCCGGTCATTTCCATTCGCATTGAGCCGAAGACCAAAGCGGACCAGGAGAAGATGGGGCTTGCGCTCCACCGCCTCGCCGAGGAGGACCCCACGTTCCGCGTGAGCGGAGATCTGGAGACGGGTGAGACCATCATCGCAGGTATGGGCGAGCTCCACCTAGAGATCATTGTGGACCGCATGAAGCGCGAGTTTGGTGTGGAAGGCAGCGTCGGCCGCCCCCAGGTCGCCTATAAGGAAACGGTGAAAGGCAAGGGCGATGCGGAGGGCAAGTACATCCGGCAGTCCGGCGGGCGCGGGCAGTACGGGCACGTGAAGTTGAAGGTGGAGCCCTTGCCGCGCGGTACCGGGTTTGAGTTTGTGGATGAAATTAAGGGAGGCGCCATTCCACAGGAGTTCATTACGCCGATTGAAAAAGGCGTGCGCGAGGCGATGGAGAAAGGGGTCATGGCGGGCTACCCGATGACAGATGTGAAAGTAACCCTCTACGACGGTTCCTACCACGAGGTGGACTCCTCGGAGTTCGCGTTCAAGATAGCCGGCTCCATAGCGCTCCAGGAAGCGTCAAAGCAAGCGAAGCTCGTGATGTTGGAGCCGGTGATGAAGGTGCAGGTCATCGTGCCGGAAAATTTTTTGGGCGACGTCACGGGGGACCTGAATTCGCGGCGTGCGAAAATTACAGCGATGGGGGAGCGGGTGAACGTCCGCGTGGTGGATGCCCTGGTGCCGCTCTCCGAGATGTTCGGCTACGTGACGAATCTGCGTTCTATGACGCAGGGCCGCGGGTCATTTACCATGGAGTTCTCGCACTACGAGGAGGTGCCGAATAACATTGCGCAGTTAATCATTGAGGGGAAGAAGAAATAGAAACTTACGAGGAATCGCCAAAAGCGGGGGTGCTATAATTAATTATAGCACCCTCTTTTGTTCGGTGGGGTTTGTTATGGTATACTGGCGCTATGAAAAAAATAGTGGGGATGTGCGTGCTCATTGCGGTGTTCGGTATGGTGTCGTTCGCGGCGGCCCAAGTTGCCACCTCCACGCTCCCTGACCCTGGCACCCTGCCGGACAGCCCGCTCTACTTCTTGAAATTATGGAAGGAAAACATCCAGCTTTTCTTCACGTTCAGCGCGGAGGCGAAAGCAGAGCAGTATCTCCGCTTGGCCGAGGTGCGCCTCGCGGAATACCAGAAAATGATTGAGAAGGGTAAGCAGGAGATTGCGGAGAAAACCATCGCCAAATATCAGAATCAACTAGATCGCGCTGTTCAGAAGGCGCAAGAACTCAAAGAAAAAGGCATTGGGGACGTTATTCAAAAAGTAGAGGGAGCAACCTCCAAACATCTCCAGGTTCTTCAAGACAATCTGGCTAAAGTTCCGGAGGCCGCGAAGAAAGGACTGGAAAGGGCGATCGAGGCATTGCAAAAAGGGATAGAAAAAATAAAGGGAGCCGTTGAGAAAAATAAAGAAGCCCCAAGCGAAATTTCTTCTGATACCTTAGGCTGGCAAACCTACCAAAATGAAGAAGGCGGGTATGCCTTTAAGTACCCAAATGAGTGGAATGCGGTAACCAGTAAATACAATTCCAGGAATGCTCTATTTGGTCCAGGTGCAACTAGTGAGGGTGGTATTGGGGGTGTTACATATAGGGGCGCGCTTCCCTCGGGTCGGTCGCTTTTAAACTTTATAAAAGAATCTAATGAAGGTATAGAATCTGGTTCTATTTCTGAGACAGAAACGGTGATAAATGGAAATAATGTGGTAATTAGTATATTACCAAAAGCGTCTTTAGTGGCCTCAGAAGAAGGAAAAAATGTTAGTTTTGTGAAAAACGGTAAAATATTTGGTGTAGGTGTACTGTACAAAACCGATTTTGTTAAATACCCGGAGGATAAACAAAGGTTAACTATTTTTAACCAAATTCTCTCCACTTTCAAATTCATTGAGCCGAAATAGGACCATTTTTATCCACAGAGTTGACAAATGTTTATCTTAGGATAAACTTCTAACTATATGAAACAAGCCATCATCGGCCTTCGTGAGTTGAGGGAGAAAACCGATGTCTTCATTAACGCGGTGGAAAAAGGCAGATCATTTATTGTGGTACGGCGCTCTAAGCCGGTGTTCAGGATTTCACCTCCGGACGAGGAATCGGAGTTGTGGGAGCGCGTGGTTGATTTCACTAAAATTAAAAAAACCGGCGTGCCGCTTGAAAAACTGCTCGCCCGCATCTAATTTCACGCTCTTAGGGCGGTATGGATAAAATTGAAAAGGCGCTCAGAAAGTTAACCAACCGCGAACGGAGTGAGATAACAGCGCTCTTATCCAAGTTAAAATCCAAAAAATACCAAGGACTCGATATTAAGAAATTAAAAGGCAGCGATGTTATCTACCGAATTCGGAAAGGAAGTTTGAGAATTATTTATAGAATTAGTGAAGAAAGCATATTTATTTTAGCGATAGAACGTCGGCGCGAAAATACCTATAAATTTACCGGCTAACGAGAGAGATAATTATTTCAGAATTTGCCCTTCAACCTCTCCCTAAGAGAGGGGATTGACAAGAATTTGCGTTTCAGCAAGAATGAACCAATAACCCGTGCCCGAGCGGCGCGGTAAAAAAGTCGTAAAAACAGATAAATAACTAATGACTGATAACCTATAACTGATAACCAGCAACCAACGCTCCGCTCGTTATTAGTCATAAGTTGTAAGTTATAAGTTCAGTGTTATGGCAGAAAAAGCAAAGTTCGTACGCAGCAAGCCCCACGTGAACGTGGGCACCATCGGGCACGTGGACCACGGCAAGACCACCTTGACCGCGGCGATCATGCATGTGCTCAACATGAAGGGTTTTGTGAAGAAGGTGGAGACGGTGGACATGATCGACAACGCGCCCGAGGAGAAGGCGCGCGGTATCACCATCGCTCTGCACCACTCGGAGTACGAGTCCGACAAGCGCCACTACGCGCACATTGACGCGCCGGGCCACGCGGACTACATCAAGAACATGATCACCGGCGCCGCCCAGATGGATGGCGCCATCCTCGTGGTCTCCGCCGCCGACGGCCCCATGCCGCAGACGCGGGAGCACATCCTCCTGGCGCGTCAGGTTGGC
>PCRZ01000021.1:6273-11744 GCA_002772205.1 Candidatus Jorgensenbacteria bacterium CG23_combo_of_CG06-09_8_20_14_all_54_14
GGTGCGGGAGCTCTTGAAGAAGTATCAGTTTCCGGGCGACACGACGCCTGTGATTCGCGGGAGTGCCCTGAAGGCGTTGGAGGTGAAGTCCGTGGACGACGATGCCGCGAAACCCATTCTGGAGCTCGTGAAGGCATTGGATGAATTCATCCCTGATCCGGTGCGCGATGTGGATAAGCCGTTCCTTATGCCCATTGAAGATATTTTCTCCATTGAGGGGCGAGGGACGGTGGTCACGGGCCGCGTGGAGCGGGGACTTATGAAGCTCAACGAGGAGGTTGAGGTCATCGGCCTCCGGCCCACCCAGAAGACGGTGGTGACGGGCATTGAAATGTTCCAGAAGACCCTGGACGAGGCGCGCGCGGGCGACAACGTGGGTATTCTCCTCCGCGGCTTGAAGAAGGAGGACGTGGAGCGCGGGCAGGTCATTGCGAAGCCGGGCTCCGTCACGCCGCACACCGAGTTTGATGCAGAGGTCTACGTGCTCTCCAAGGAGGAGGGCGGGCGGCACACGCCGTTTTTCAAGGGCTACAAGCCGCAGTTCTACATCCGCACCACTGATGTCACGGGCGAGGTAACGCTGCCGCAGGGTGTGGAGATGGTGATGCCTGGCGACACCGTGTCCATTTCCGTGAAGCTCATCGCCCCGGTGGCGCTTGAAGAGAAACAGAGGTTTGCTATAAGAGAGGGCGGAAAAACGGTCGGGGCTGGAGCAGTAACCAAAATTCTTAAATAAGAATTTAAGAATTTTGTAAGTTCGAAGCACGAAGCACGAAATCCGAAGCACGAAACAAATAGTAAAATTCCAATGATCGAAATCCAAAACGTGAGTTTAGAACATTCTCCGCCAGAGGCGTGCTCCAGAGGCGCATCCGCCTTAGGCGGAGATCCGCCTTCGGCGGAGAATTTAGGATTTTGAAAATTGTTTCGGATTTCGGTATTCGAATTTCGAATTTTCATTCTGCATGGCCAAGAAAATCGTTGAACTCCCTAAGGAACGTCTGCGGCTCCGCGTCAAATCCTACGATGCGAAGCTCATTGACGCATCTGTGCGGCAGATCATTGAAGCCATCCGGCGGCAGGGGGGGGAGGTGGTGGGGCCCACGCCGCTCCCCACGGAGTTCCGGCGGTACACGGTGAACCGGTCCACCTTTGTCCATAAGAAATCGCGCGACCAGTTTGAACTCCGGGTGCATAAGCGGCTCGTGGACATCATGAATCCACAGCAGAAGATCGTTGAATCGCTGTCGGATCTGAATTTGCCGGCAGGTGTAGATGTGGAGATAAAAATGGGATAGTGGGGGTTCCAGTTTCACACGAAAACACGCGTCAGCCTCCCCAGCGGGAGGCTGCGCTCGCTCTCGGCCTTACTCGTCCGCTCTCCGAGCGGACACCGGCCCGCGCGGCCTCCGAGACGGTTTTCTTAGCAAAACCTGAACCCCACTTTGGTTGAGTTTGGCATTAAACAGCCGCCCCGAGGCGGCTGTTTAATGCGTTTTAAGATGGGGGCTGATGGTTCTATAAACTCACCATTAATACTGAGCTTGCCGAAGTATTGACGCCAAAACGCGGATAGGATAGGATAATTCTCGGGTTAAGGCACATACTTATGGTATGAAACAACAGGGCCAGCCCTGCTGTTTTTGATGCTTTGTCTAAAATTGCAAGCTAAAAGCGAAGCAATTTTATGTACAAAGCGAAACCCCGCACCTTCATGGTAAAAACTATGATTACCAATTTACATAAAGCCGCAGGCGATACGCTCCGCTCTTATTTTGGTTGCAATGGAAATCGTTGCAGCGAGGGTGCGGGGTGCTAAGTTATGTCGTAAAAATTTTCGCCATGTCTTTCAAAATCACGTGCAAAAAACTGAAGATGACCCAGGTCTGGAAAGCGGACCGGGTGGTCCCCGTGACGGTGCTCCAGGTGGAGCCGCCGGCGGGGGACGGGAACGCATTTGAAGCGCTCAAGGAAGGGGCGCTGGTTCGCGTTTCCGGCGTGAGCAAAGGAAAGGGATTCCAAGGTGTGGTAAAGCGGCATGGTTTCCATGGGGGACCGAAATCGCACGGTCAGAAGGACCGTCTCCGGGCTCCCGGTTCGCTCGGCCCCACCGCGCCGCAACGGGTGCTCCCCGGGCGGAAGATGGCTGGCCACATGGGGGCGAAACGGGTCACGGTGCGGAATCTCGTGGTGGCGGAGGTACGTCCCGAGGAACGATTGGTACTCGTGCGCGGGGCGGTGCCGGGGACACGTGGCGCTAAGGTGGAGTTAAAAATCTCTGGATAAAAAATCAAATCACAAGTTCCAAATCTCAAATAATATCCAATAACCAAAATCCAAACGTTTTGAATTTAGAGAATTAAAAATTTATTTGTAATTTGGTGCTTGTAATTTGGATTTTTTAAACTTATGACTACAGATCTCTATAACCAGAAAAATGAAAAGGTGGGCACCGTGGAGCTCCCCAACGCGGTGTTCGGCGTGAAGTGGAACGCGACGCTCGTGCAGCAGGTGGCAACGTCCCAGCTCGCCAACCGCCGTCAGCCGGTGGCGCACACGAAGACGCGCGGAGAGGTGCGCGGCGGCGGCAGGAAGCCATGGAAGCAGAAGCACACCGGGCGCGCCCGCCACGGCTCTTCGCGCTCCCCGCTGTGGGCGGGCGGCGGCGTGACATTCGGTCCCCGAAATGACCGCACGTTTGAACGGCGCATTCCCACGGCAATGCGGCGGGCGGCGCTCCGTGCGGTGCTCTCCAAGAAACTCGCCGAAGATGAGGTGAGGGTGGTGGACACCTTTACCCTTCCCGCGCTGAAGACCAAGCACGTGGCGGCGATCGTGAAATCGTTCTTTGGAAAGCCCGCGAGCATCCTCTTTGTGCCGGGGAAGGGTACCGCCGGTTTCTCGCGCGCGGGGCGGAATCTCCCGAAGACGCAGGTGATGCGCGCCCCGTCCCTGAACGTCTACGATTGCCTCTCACACCGCTATCTCATGCTTGAGAAGGACGCCATTGCGGAACTTCAGGGCGCGAAGTAATTTTTCATGATTATGAAACTCTTTTCCAAAACTAAAAAAGAAAAGAAACCGGCGGTCAGCAAGACGCTCGCGGCGCCGATGGCGCCCGCGCTCCACGGCGGTTACGCAAAACCACTCCAGGGGTTCTTCCTTGTTCGGCGTCCCTATATGAGTGAGAAAGCGCATGGGCTTGAGCGGCACCGCGCCTATGTGTTTCTCGTAAACCCCTCGGCGAACAAAATAATGGTCAAGCGGTATGTGGAAGAGCGCTATAAGGTGAATGTAGAGCGCGTGAATATCACCAACATTGCCCCGAAGGCGAAGCAGTTCCGTAGACACGTGAGCCGCGTCGGGGGGCGGAAAAAGGCCATTGTGCGGGTCCGCGAGGGACAGCGCATAGAAATTTCGTAGCTGTCCCGTTAGAGACAACCAAAACGCTTATATGCAATTCTCTATCCATAAACACAAAACATCAGTTGGCAACGAAAGGGCCGTGATTATTACGGTCGCCTATGGCGACCTGTCTCTAACGGGATGAAACCGTATCGTCCCCGCACGCCTTCACGCCGCCACATGACCGTGGTGGGTTACTCATCCCTTACCGCCCGGGAACCCTTAAAGCCGCTCACGCGGCGCCTCCCCGCGCGAGCGGGCAGGAATTCCCAGGGGCGTATCACCATGCGGCACCAGGGGGGCGGCAACAAAGCGCTCTACCGCGCGGTGGATTTTCGCATGAACAAAGCGGGCGTCCCCGCGCGGGTGGAAGCGATAGAATATGATCCTTACCGCACCGCCTTTATTGCGCGCCTTCTCTACCGTGACGGCGAGCGCCGCTACGCGCTTGCTTCCCAGGGACTCGCGGTGGGCGATGTGGTGGCAATGGGCGAAGAGGCGCCGGCGAAGCCGGGTAACCGAACGTCCCTTCAGCGCATTCCGGTAGGCGCCTTCGTATACAACGTGGAACTCTCCCCGGGCCGCGGCGGCCAGATCGCCCGTTCCGCCGGCTCGTCGGTGCAGGTGCTCGCGAACGAGGACGGCTACACACACCTTAAAATGCCGTCGGGGGAGGTTCGAAAGGTGCCATGGAGCGGATACGCCTCCATCGGTCAGGTATCAAACCCGGAACATAAATTTGTGACCATAGGGAAAGCGGGCCGCTCACGGTGGCTCGGGGTGCGCCCGACGGTGCGTGCGAAAGCCATGAATCCCCGCGACCATAAGTACGGCGGCGGTGAGGGGAGCACCCAGCGCGGCACCAAGCGCCCCAAGGACAAGTGGGGGAATATCACCGGCGGCCGAAGGACCCGCAGTAAGAAGAAGTGGTCGAGCAAACTCATTATGAAACGGAGAAAGTAAGGGCTTTCTATAAATTTTCAAGACAAAGTCGCAGAAAATTTATCGAGAAAACCTTACCCCGCACCATTTCCATTCATGATTAAAGATAAAACCACACAACTAAGGCGAAGCCGCCTCTCGGCTCAGATTGAGCACCGGCGGAATTTCTGCCAGAAATGGTGCGGGGTGCTCAATGTTATCATTGCTCGCATGGCTCGCAAATAACATTGGCATGTCACGCTCAACACGCAAAGGTCCGTGGGTAGACCCGAAACTTTTGAAGAAAGTGGGTCGGTTGAAAACCGGCGATCGCACGGTCATTAAAACGTGGTCGCGCGATTCCGAAATTGCGCCGGAAATGGTGGGTTTTGTGTTCGGCATTCACAACGGCAAACAGTTCATTGAAGTCACGATCTCAGAAGACATGGTGGGGCACCGCCTTGGAGAATTTTCTCCGACCCGGAAGTTCGTAAAGCACGGCGGGAAAATGCAGCGGGGCCTTGAGAAGAGCGCCGAGGCGACAACCGTGGCTCCCAAGCCGCCCACGCAGGGAGGCAAATAATTATTGGATATGAAAGAGACCGCCATCGCAAAACTGAAATACCTTCATAGCACGCCGCGCAAGACGCGGGCGGTAGCCGATCTCATCCGCGGGCTTTCCGTGAACGAGGCGGAGGCGCAGCTTTCCCTGACCGCGCGACGCGCCGGAGTCCCGCTCCGGAAACTGCTCCGCTCGGCGGTGGCGAATGCCAAGCAAACGCTGAAAAAAGAGCCGGCGGAACTCTATGTGAAGGAAATCCGGGTCGATATGGGTCCCCGCTTAAAACGGTGGACTCCACGGGCACGCGGGGCGGTGAACCTCATAGAAAAGAAAATGAGTCACGTGACGCTGGTGCTTGGGGTGGCGGCGCAGCCGCTCGTGCCGCGCTTCGTGTTCCCCGAGAAGCCGAAGAAGAAGAAAAAGGACGTGCACGAGCGCACGCGCGCGCATGAGACACGAGAGAAAGAGAAAGGAAAACCTGCGGGTGAGGCGCCCCGCGGGGAGGAGAAAAAGAAAGCGAAGGAGGAACCGTGGCGTGGCGGCAAGCGTAAGGGGTTTCTCGGCCGCATGTCCCGGCGAAAAG
>PCRZ01000021.1:11752-17176 GCA_002772205.1 Candidatus Jorgensenbacteria bacterium CG23_combo_of_CG06-09_8_20_14_all_54_14
ATAGCCTTTATTTCTGTTTTTTCTCTACACACAGCTTTTTAGTACATTGATGTTCAGGTATAGATCATCGGATAGGCGTTGGCAGGCGGGCGAATACATGCGAATGGTGCGAATAACTGATAACTAATAACTTATAACTAATAACTGAAAACACATCAGCATAAATCAGCTAAAATCAGTATAAATCAGCGTTCAATACACATGGCACAAAAGATAAAACCCACCACGTTGCGATTAGGCATTACGCTCCCATGGCAGAGCCGCTGGTTTTTCAAGCGGAGCATAGGTTTCTTCCTTGAGGAGGACTATCTTATCCGCGAGCTGATACGGGAGAAGATTCTTGAAGCCGGTATCGCGGGGATCGTGGTCGAGCGGACTGCCGACGCCATTCGCGTGAACATCCGCGCAAGCCGCCCCGGTCTCATCATCGGGCGCGGCGGGAAAGGTATTGATGAGATCCGCAAACTCCTGGAAAAAGAGATCCGCGCGCTCCGACAGAAAAACCATATGGCACGCCCCTTCACCCTCCATTTGAACGTGGAGGAGTTGAAGCGCACCGAGGTGTCCGCCCCGGTGGTTGCCCAGCAGATCGCCTTTGATATTGAGAAACGCCTCCCCTACCGGCGGGTGATGAAGCGGCACCTGGAACTTATGATGCAGAACCGCGACGTGAAGGGTGCAAAGATCAAATTGAGCGGGCGGCTGAACGGGGCGGAAATTTCAAGGACTGACTGGCTTGCCAAGGGTAAGATGCCCCTCCAGACCCTCCGCGCGAATGTGGACTATGGTGAGGCGACCGCATTCAATTCCTACGGTACCGTGGGGGTCAAAACGTGGATCTACAAGGGAGATATTTTTGAGAAGGACAAGAATAACAAATGGCCAACGTCTAATTTCTAATGTCTAATCAAATCCCAATGACAAAATGGTAAATTTTAGAAATTCAGACATTAGATATTCATTAGAAATTAAAAATTAGAAATTGGAAATTTTATAGCTATGCTCCAACCCAAGAAGCAAAAATTTCGCAAGCAGCAGAAGGGGCGCTCCAGGGGCCGCCTCGTGGAGACCCGCGGTACGACGCTTGCCTTCGGCCGCTACGGTCTGCAGGCGCTCCAGGCTGCGTGGGTGACGGCTAACCAGATAGAGGCGGCGCGGAAGGCCATCAGCCATGGCATGGAACGGGAGGGAAAGATGTGGATTCGCGTGTTTCCCGATAAGCCGGTGACCAAACTGCCTCCCGAGGTAACGCTTGGCGGCGGCAAGGGCGGGGTGGACCACTACGTGGTTCCAGTGAAGCCGGGCCGCATCCTCTTTGAGATGGATGGAGTGACGGAGGAAATCGCATTCAAATCGCTTCGCGTTGCTGGTCACAAACTGCCCGTAAAAACCAAGATTATAAAGAAATGAACCGCTACGAAGTTATCAAAAAGCTACGAAATACGAAAATGCCAAGGGGCTACGAAATACGAAATAATATGAATATACAACTTAGCTACGAAATACGAAAGAAGTACGAATATACGAAAACGATACTAAACTAAATGAATTCCTTTAACAATTTCGTATATTCGTAAGAAATTTCGTAATTCGTAGAGAGATTCGTATATTCGTAAGTCATTCGTAATTCGTAGATACACAAAAATGAAAAAGAAAGACCTTCACGCCTATCGCGAGAAGCCCATCCCCGAGATTGAGAAGGAGATTCGGGAATCCCGTGCGCGCCTCGAAGTGCTCACGTTTGACTTGGCGGGGGGTAAGGTGAAGAATATACGCGAAGTACGGGCGGTGAAGAAAACCATCGCGCAGCTTCTCACGCTCCGCCAGGCCAGGGGAGGCGGCGGGGAACAACACTAACACACTATCTATAGTATGCGAAAGCTCAAGGGCACCATCGTATCCGATACCATGAACCGCACCCGGGTGATTGAGATTACTCGCACGAAGAAGCACCGGCGCTACGAGCGGTACTTCACCGTGACGAAACGTTTGAAGGCGGATGACCCGAAGAATGAATACAAAACGGGGGAGGCAGTGGTGATAGAGGAGACAAGGCCGCTCTCCAAGGAAAAGCGGTGGCGCGTGGTCGCCCGAATAAGCAACAAATGATAACGAATTTTAAGCGAATATTCGTTGTATATTCGATTTAATTCGTTGTTCATTTGAACGAGAAACGATGATTCAAGAAAGATCTATAATAAAAGTAGCAGATAATTCAGGCGCAAAAATAGTGCGCTGTTTCCGCATCCCCGGGGGGACCCGACGGCGGTATGCGCGGATCGGCGACATCCTCGTGGCATCCGTACGGGTAACAGAACCCCGGAAACAGGTGAAGAAGAAAGACATTGTCCGCGCGCTCGTAGTGCGTACGCGGAACGCGCTCCATCGCCCTGACGGTTCGTCGGTGCGTTTCGACGAGAATGCCGTGGTGCTTTTGGATAAGAAAGAACCGCGCGGAAGCCGCGTCTTCGGGCCTGTTCCGCGGGAGATCAAGGAAAAGGGATACGACACCGTCGCGTCGTTGGCGGAGGAACTTGTATAACGCGATGCGAAACTACAAATTCATGCGAATCTACAAATATGATACGAATATATCCGCATAAATCCGTTTCAATCAGTATAAATCCGTGTTTTCCTTATCAGCGTAAATCAGTGTCCAATAAATCAGCATCAATCCGCGTGTTTAGCAAAACGATATGAGAATAAAAAAAGGCGATACCGTAAAAATTTTAAAAGGAAAGGACCGCGGGAAGAGTGGTAAGGTGATACAGGTGAATCCCAACTCCGGTCGCGCGGCGGTGGAGGGGTTGAATCTCGTGAAGAAGCACGTGCGGCCGCGCCGCCAGGGCGAGAAGGGTGAAATGGTGCAGGTGCCGCGGTCCATTCCAGCGGCCAATATGGCGCTCGTCTGCCCGCACTGCGGCGCCGCAACCCGCATTGGCGTTCGCACCGAAGAATCTCAAAGAAGGGTACGGTACTGCAAAAAGTGCCGCGCGGCGATCTGAAATATGGCACACAGAACGACCAGCAAACCATTGGAAAAAGTGGTGGTGAATGTTGGGGTGGGGAAGCTCCGCAACCAGCCGCAGTTTGATGAAAAGGTGCTCCCCGAGGTGATGCAGGAACTCGCGCTTATCACGGGTCAGAAGCCGGCGCCGCGGCAGACCGCAAAGGCGGTGGCGAGTTTTAAGACACGCGAGGGTGATATCGTAGGGCTCCAGGTGACGCTCCGCGGAAAGCGCGCGCATGCATTCCTGGAAAAGATCGTGCGCCTCGTGCTTCCCCGCGTGAAGGATTTCCGCGGCGTGGACCCGAAGAACGTGGATGAAGGCGGCAATCTGAATCTCGGGTTTCGCGAGCAGTATGTGTTTCCGGAGATCAATATGGAAAAATCGCGCATCCATTTCGGGCTCCAGGTAACCGTGGTTCCGGCTGCGCGGAATCGCGCCAGAGCGCTTGAGCTCTACCATTCACTCGGAGTACCCTTTAAACGCGATGCTAATATACGAATGCATGCGAATGATGCGAATAAAATCGAATGATGCTAATATGCGAATACATGCGAATGATGCGAATGAAGAAGGATTCCTCTGCCGGTTCGCGACATTCGAATGCCGTTCGCGTTGTTCGCATCGGTATGTGTAAGTGAAGCGTATATGGCTAAAGCATCCGTCGTGGCGCGATCAAAGAAGCCACCGAAATTTTCCACCCGCGTGGTGCGGCGGTGTTTCCGTTGCGGGCGGAAGCGCGGCTATATGCGGGATTTCAATCTCTGCCGCATCTGTTTCCGCGAGTTCGCGAGCCGCGGGGAAATTCCGGGGGTGAAAAAAGCGTCATGGTAAAATGTTACGAATTACGAATTTGGTACGAATATACTAAATCCTTTAATCGGTTTTTCGTACTTTCGTATATATTTCGTATTTCGTAGCCAATTGAGTTATGTATATTGACCTACTCATACAACTCAAAAATGCGGCACGTGCCGGCAAGCACTCGGCGAAGCTGCGCTTTACGAAAATGGATCACCAGGTAGCGGAGGTGCTTCAGAAGTACGGGTTTGTGAAGAATGTGGAGGTGAAAGGGCGGCTCCCGCGGAGGGTGATGGAAATAGATCTGAACCCGGAGCGGCCCATCGAAGGGGTGAATTTCTTGAGCCGGCCCTCGCTGAAACGCTATGCGGGGTACCGCGGGTTCAGGCGTCACCGGAAGGGACGGGGGATTCTCGTGCTCACGACGCCTAAAGGCATCCTTGCGGCGCGCGAGGCGCAGAAGGAGAAGGTCGGCGGACAACTACTGTTTGAGGTATGGTAAACGCGATACCAATATACAAACGCGATGCTAATATACTAATTCATGCGAATGATACTAATGGATGCGAATTCGTATTATTCGTATCATTAGTATGCATTCGTATATTGGTATCGCGTAAGCGAAGCGTATGAGCAAAATCGGCAAACAACCAATTCTTATTCCGTCTGGCGTCACGGTCACCGTGGACGCCGGCGCTGTGGTCGTGGAAAGTGAGAAGAGTGAGAGAGGTAAGATCACCATTCCGTTGCTCCCGGGGGTTGCAGTGGCGGTGGAGAACGGCGTGCTTCAGTGCACGCTCACCGGCTCCGGCAAACAGGCGCGCAGTAATTGGGGAACCCTGCGGGCGCTCATTGCGAACGCTGTGGTGGGTCTGACGAAAGGTTTTGAGAAGACCCTCATACTTGAGGGAGTGGGCTATCGCATCACCAAGGAAGGGGAGCATCTCTCTATGACCATCGGTTTTTCCCATCCCGTGAAATACGAAGCGCCGCCGGGCATTGCATTTGAGGTGGAAAAAAACTCCATCCTGAAGATAAAGGGAATTGACCGGGCCCTCGTGGGGCAGGTGGCGGCGGGAATCCGCGCGTTAAAGAAACCGGAACCCTATAAAGGAAAGGGATTTCACTACAGCGACGAGGTAATCAAACGGAAAGCGGGTAAGAAGGCGGGCGCCGCGGGTGGAACGGCCGGCGCGGGAGCGTAAAATAGAGGAATCAAAACATGCATCAGAGAAAACACACAAATCAGCAGCGCCTTCGCCGTGCGAAGCGTGTGCGGAGCACGATTCGCGGTACCGCCGAGCGGCCGCGACTTTCCGTGTTCAGGAGCAACTACTTCACCTATGTTCAGCTCATAGACGATGCGGCGGGGAAAACGATCGTTTCAAGTTCCACACGCGCCCTTGCCGAAAAGGGGAAAAAGTCGGAAACGGCCGCGGCACTCGGGAAATCCATTGCGGCGGCGGCGAAGAAGGCGGGCATCGTCCGTGCGGTGCTGGACCGCGGCTCGTATCGCTACCATGGCCGCGTGAAAGCCGTAGCCGAGGCGGCGCGCAAAGCGGGACTGGTTATTTAAGGGCTTAAACATAAAGATTCACGTAAATTGTTGCGAAAT
>PCRZ01000003.1 GCA_002772205.1 Candidatus Jorgensenbacteria bacterium CG23_combo_of_CG06-09_8_20_14_all_54_14
CCCCGCACCAAAGGACGACCGATGGGAGACGCAAACAAGGTCAGTTCCGAAAAAACGGGAGTGGGTTTATACCGTGGGATTCTCCGCGTAATCTCGCCCAGAAGGGCGAAGTCGTCCTTTTGGTGACGGGGCTGTGGATATCTTGGTGGGTTGAGTATCGGCGGGGATGTTCTATTATAATTACTATGAACAAGACCAATAAGATACTCATTGCGGTCGTCGCGGTACTTATCCTTGCGCTCGGCGGCGTGCTCGCGTGGCGGGAGTGGGGAGGAGAGTCCCCCTACTACGCGGTGTCGCTCCGGACCGGCGATGTCTACTTCGGACGCCTCACGCGGTTTCCGGCGTTTGGTTTGAAACAGGTGTACCTCGTTCAGATGAACCAGAACGACCCGAAGAATCCGTTCTCGGTGCAGCGTTTCAAGAACGCGTTCTGGGGGCCGGAAGATTTCCTTCGCATCAACCGCGATGAGGTGGTATGGATGGCGCGCCTAGACCCGCAGGGGCAGCTCGCTCGCCTCATCAAAACCAATCCGGAGCTTGCTCCCGCAACACCAGCATCGCCCCAGGTTCCCGCACCGGCGCCAGAGGCGTCAACCCCCAACAAGTAGCTCACCCGCTCCGTAGCTCTGCAAAACCTCGTGCGGCACTTACTCTCCGCGCGAGGTTTCTGTTATTATAAAGGTATCGCATGCGATTAGAGACATTTCGGCTCAACCCCGAACCTAAGCTTGCGCATGGTTCTGGGCTCGGTGCGGGGCAGGCCCCTCGGCATTGCTCGGGACAAGCGACCCTCTCCTTCATTCTACTGGTGAGCGGCGTAGTGCTTGAGGTGGCCGTGGCGGGGTCGTTCATAACGTACTTTCTGAACTCCGCGGGGTTCGGCGAGCGTCTCTCCGCGCGTGCCCTCGCCGCCGCCCAGGCGGGGGTGGGAGATGCGACGCTCCAGGTGGTGCGCAATAAAGAGTTTGTGACCGCAGGTACCGCCACCTACACCTTTGCGGTGGGGAGCGATACCGCTTCGGTCTCAATCTCACGCGCCACCGACAGCGCCGCAGATACCTACCTCTATACCATTACCGTGACGGGGGTGGCGGGGAGCCGTGAGCGGCGTCTTGCCGCCCGCATGGCGGTGAATCGAACGACGGGGCTTGCGGAGCTTCAGGAGGTCAGAGAACAATCAGTGGACTAAAAGCACCATGCCCAGTACTACAACTGTGACAGGAAACCAAATAGCGATGCTGTCGCATCTTGGCATTAGCCCGCCCTCGGTCGGAGGCGGGCGTAGTAGGTACACACGGTTGCAGGGGCGCGCCTGGTACTACAACAGTTGCAGTACTGGGCGCGGAGCGCCATCACAGTTATAGTACTGGGTATGCTCAAAAAACTGCGGCAATTGTTCGAGTGGTTGAGTTCAAAGCCGAAGATCGGCGGCTTGGAAATCTCAAGCTCCGGAGTGACCTATGTGCGCTTTGACGGGGGACTGGACACCTTCTCGGTCCGCCTCCAGCCTGGGACCATACGCGAGGGGAAAGTGGAAGATCCGGCGAAGCTTCTCGAGGCGCTCTCCGAGCTCTACAAAGCCGCTGATGTGGGAGGGCGGGGAGGTCTCATGCGCGTGGTGGTGGTGCTTCCCGCGGCCACGGTGTACACCCAAAGTTTTGATATCCCAAACGTGGGGGAGGACAAGCTAATTGAATCGGCGGATCTGAATCTCCAAATGATCTCCCCGATGCCCAAGGAAACCGCTTACATGAGTTTTGAGCGGCTCCAGGAAACCCCCGACCGCTACGAGCTCTTAGGCGCCTTCGCGGAACGTGCGCTCGTTGACAGGTACTGGGATATTCTCTCGCAGGCGAAATTCCCCCCAATCGTGTTTGAGTTTCCCGGTCTTGCCCTCACGCGGCTTTTCCGGAGCATCGGGGGCACCCAGCCGCACGCTTCACTTCTCTTTCACGTTTCGAGCGATGGGTTGAGTTTATTCACCATCCGGAGCGGCGGCCTCTACTTTGACTATTTCCGGTCGTGGCAGTCCATTCAGGGGGAGGCGCGTGAGATTTCGCGGCAGCGGTTTGAAGAGGTGGTGGTGCAGGAAGTGCAAAAGGTGATCAATTTCACCCTCGGGCGTTTCAAAGAAACTCCCGGGCAGTTGGTGCTTCTAGCTCCAAGTTTGGAGCGCGACCTCCAAACATTTCTTGAATCCCACTTCCCTATCCCAGTGGTGCCCCTCGAGGTGCCGGGGTGGACGGTGGGTCCGCAGTGGTTCGTGGCTTTGGGGGCCGCGCTCCGGGGCGCGATAGACCGGGGGGAGGATCGCGAGCTTTCGGTTTCCTCAATGGGTTCCGCGGAGCTTTTCTACGAGGAGCAGCTCATTGATTTTGTGCGGCTCTGGCGGGCGGTGGTGGCGGGGGTTATGGGGGTGCTCCTCATTTTCTTCGGAGGGGCGGCCTATTTCCTTGCGGGGCAGGCGCGCGCGGTGCAGGGACAGTTGGGACAATTTCAGGCCGTGGGCGGCGGGCGAGAACTCGCGACGCTCCAGGCAAAAGCGGAGGAGTTCAATGCGCTCGTGAAGATGGTGGGCGGCGTGCGCGCCGCCGCGCGCCCCTGGAGCGCATTCTTTAAAAAGCTTGCAGAACTTGCGGGGAAGAACCATGTGAAACTTGACCGGATAGAGGCATCAGGATTTGATAACCCGATGACGCTCGCCGCGCGCGCCCCCTCCTACGACGGTGTGGTGGCGTTCAAGAACGCGCTCGCCTCCGACCCCGGTTTTAAGGATGTGAATCTCCTCGTTTCGCAAATCGCGACCCTCGAGGACGGCGCGGTGGGATTTTCCGTGACTTTTACGGCGCAGTTTTCCCCCTAAGGGTGTTTGGTTCCGGTGGTGCTGAATAATTGGATAATGGCCTCCGCCGTTTTTTTAATGATCTCGCGCTCGGAGGCGGTCATGCGCCGCAGGATGAAATCACCCGCCTTCACCCTTCGGGTTTCGGCGGGCAGGCCCGCCTTCATTCGAGGCTTTAGGCGGTAGGCGTTAGGTCTTAAAGTTTCTTTTATAGTGCCTAGCGCCTTAGGCCTAACGCCTATTCTCAGCCGCCAGAAATCTTTTGTGCCGAGGGATGTTATGACCGATTGAACTCCGTGGTGTCCCGCGGACCCGCGCCCGAACTCCAGGCGGAACGTGCCGAGGGGGAGGTCGGCATCGTCGTGTATGAGAAGAAACTCTTCCGGTTTTTTAGCATGAAGGTAGCGGAGCGCCTCCGCCACCGCCCCACCCGATTCGTTCATGAACGTGGTGGGCGCCACAAAGGCATGCATCCCGCTCCGCAGGAAAGAGAATTGTTTCCTCGGCGGGGCGGTGAATACAGAGAGAGGCGCGTTCCCCGCTCGCCTCGCTGGAGCTACGGCGAAGCTGGCAAGCGCGCGCAGTACCTCCATGCCGGCATTATGGTGCGTGTGGCGGTACGCCGCGCCCGGGTTCCCGAGCCCCGCCGCCACTTTTATCCGGCTCCACTTGAATTCCGTTCGCATCTTGGGTAGCATTATCGCATGATGAGCTACGAAATACGAATTTGGTGCGAATATACCAAAGGGCTACGAAATACGAAAATAGTACGAATATACGAAACTGCTAATAAATGTGAAGTTGTTTTCGTATATTCGTAAGAAATTCGTAATTCGTAGATTCGCATCGCGATGAACATGAAACGTGCTCTCTGGTCTCTCTTAGGAATCATCCAAACGGTGGCCATCGCGGTCGTGGCGGTGTTTCTCGTGCGTACTTTTATTGCACAGCCCTTCCTTGTTTCGGGGGCGAGCATGGAGCCCACGTTTGAGAACGGAGATTATCTTCTCGTGGACGAGCTTGCATACCGTTTCCGCGATCCGGTGCGCGGGGAAGTGATCGTCTTCCGTTACCCCGGCGATCACCGTTCATTTTATATAAAGCGCATCATCGGGCTCCCGGGGGAGCGGGTGGCGATCAAGAACGGCCAAGTAGAGGTGTTCCAACGCGGCGAGGAGAAGGTGTTGAGCGAACCCTACCTGGCTCCGCTCGCGCGCACGGGTGATTTTGAGGTGACGTTGGGGGACGGAGAGTTCTTTATGATGGGGGACAACCGCAACTTCAGCTTTGATTCGAGGAGTTGGGGTCCCCTTGTGCGCACCGACGTGATGGGGCTCGTTCGTTTCCGCCTCTGGCCGCTCGCGACCGTGCAGGCGTTTGCCGCGCCCGCGTACCCATAAAGCCGATGCCTCACCCCCCGGCGCAAAAAAAAGGCGATGGAAGCAAGGGTGAGGGGAAACAACCCTTTCAATCGGTGAAGGGGATGGCCGACATCCTTCCCAAGGATGCCCAATGGTGGTACATGATGATTGATGCCGCCCGCACGGTGAGCGAGCTCCACAATTTTCATTTCCTTGAGACCCCCGTCGTCGAACCGGCGGCGCTCTTTGAGTCCGGCACCGGGCTCTCCACCGACATCGTGGAGAAGCAGATGTATGTGTTCAAAACGAAGGGCGGGGATCGGGTGGCGCTCCGCCCAGAAGGTACCCCGTCTGTGATGCGGAGTTACTTAGAACACCACCTGGGCTACTACGCGTTGCCCCTCAAGGTGTTCCACTACGGTCCCATGTTCCGCTACGAGCGGCCGCAGGCGGGGCGCGAGCGCCAGTTCCACCAGTGGGAGTTTGACATTTTAGGTGACGGCGACCCCATCTACGACGTTGAGATCATCCTCGCGGCGATGGATTTTTTGAAAGCGCTCAAGATCAAAAATCCGCTCCTCAAGATCAACACCATCGGGTGCCGCGTGTGCCGCCCCGGCTACCGCGAGCGGTTGAAGAGCTATTACCAAACACGCAAAGAAAAACTATGTGAGGACTGTGTGCGGCGATTGCAAACGAACCCACTCCGTCTCTTGGACTGCAAGGAAAAAAGATGCGAGGAATTAAAGAGAAACGCGCCTATCGTCCTTGACTACCTCTGCCAGGCCTGCAACAACCACTTCCGCTCGGTGCTGGAGCTCGTGGAGGATAACGGTATTGCATATGAACCTGACCCGTACCTCGTCCGGGGGTTGGACTACTACAATCGCACTGTCTTCGAGGTGGTGACTCCATCCTCCCCGGGCTCAGTTGCCGGCGGCGGTCGCTACGATTACCTTGCCGAGCAGCTTGGCGGGCACATGGTCCCCGCGGTGGGCATCGCCATGGGGCTTGAGCGCGTTATGGAAGTGCTCAAGAAGGAAGGAGTGGTGCCGCCGCAGGTCAGGAATAGACCAACTGTGTTCTTCGCCGCGGTGGGGGAGCAGGCGAAGAAAGCAAGTTTGCGCATTATGCGGGAACTGCGGGCAAACGGCATCGTGGTGGTGGAAGCCCTAGGGAAGCGGTCGCTGAAGGCGCAGCTCAAGGCGGCTAACAGATCCAAAATTTCCCTCGCGCTTCTCCTCGGGCAGCAGGAGGTATTTGAGGGGAGCATGATGGTGCGGAATATGGTCACGGGAGCCCAGGAAACGGTAGTGCTCTCCAACCTCGTGGAGGAGGTGAAGAAGAGATTACGATGACCATGACGATGACAATATCTTCCTTCCGCGGTCATAGTCATTGTTATAGTCATACGTTGTTGTGAATGAAATGAACAACTGTCTTTTCTGCAAAATCGCGAACAAGGAAATTCCCGCACACATCATCTATGAAGATGGGGATACCATCGGGATTCTTGATATAACGCCGCGCGCCCCGGGGCACACTATGGTCATCCCGAAGGTGCACGGAGCCACCATCCTTGAGGTGCAGGACGCAACCATCGTTTCCCTGTTTGGCGCCGTGAAGAAGGTAACCGCGCTCCTCCAGAAGGCGCTCGCGCCGGATGGGTTCACGATAGGCATCAACCACGGCAGGGCTTCGGGGCAAGCGGTGGACCACCTCCATATCCACGTCATCCCGCGCTGGCTCACGGACGGCGGCGGCTCGGTACACTCGGTGGTAAACAATCCTCCGCAGGAATCTTTAGACGCTATCAAAGAGAAAATC
>PCRZ01000044.1:0-5574 GCA_002772205.1 Candidatus Jorgensenbacteria bacterium CG23_combo_of_CG06-09_8_20_14_all_54_14
AAAAGTTCCCCGCGCGCAAATCAAAAAAATACGAAGAAAACTTTTTTGCGGGCTGGCGAGCAAAAGCTCGCGACGGCGGGGCGGAGCGATTCGATTTTTTCAGAGATTTTTGGTAAAGTAAGTTCGAGTAAGTTGTATAACCAACCAAAAACCATGCCGCAAAAAAAGAAGGCAGGAGTAACACCTCCGAAGAAAACAGTAGAACCCGCGCCCGCTCCCCAGCCACGCGAGGTGGCATGGCGCGCCGCGGAGTATGAGTATGTGGAGAAAACCGTCCTTTGGTACGTGGGCGTGGGAGCGGCGGTGCTCATCATCGCCCTCATCGGGTTATGGCAGAGGAACTTTTTCTTCGTGGTGTTCATCGCGGTCGCGGCGGCGGTCATTATTACCTTGGGGCGCAAGCGGCCGCAGGTGGTGGAATTCCGCGTGAGCGAGGAGGGAGTCGCGGTGGGCAGGCAGTTTTTCCCCTACGAACGTCTCCAGAACTTTTCGCTCAGCGAGCGGCCGGGCCGGCTGGACGAGCTGGTGCTTACGAAAAAGACCGTGGTGGCGCCGCTCCTCAAGATAGCCGTGGATGGGAAGGTGGGGGAGCAGGTGCGCGGCATACTCAATGAGAAATTGCCGGAGGTTGAGCACCAGGACTCGCTCGTGGACCTCATTGCGGAGTGGCTCGGGTTTTGAGTCGTTTTAGGGAAAAGAACTCCCCACAGGGGGAGTTCTTTTTGTGTGCCCTCGAGAGGCCCTGCACCAAGCTGCGCTTCGGTGCGGGGTAAAATTCGAACCACTTAGTATCCCCACGAGGAATCGAACCTCGATCTCAGCCTCCGCAGGGCTGCGCTCTGTCCGTTGAGCTATGGGGACATGATCCGCGTCCTACCGTGCCCCGCACTGAGCTATGCTCTGGTGCGCGGGTCTGTTTGAACGACGAGGGCCCTTCGACTCGCTTACGCTCGCCCAGGGGCAAGTATAGGAATACGATATTTCGAGGTTATCACGCTTGTCCCGAGTAAGCAAAGCGCATCGAGGGAAACGACGAGGGCCGTTGGGAACAGCGTCCTATAAAGGTAATATATCGCACATCCCAAATCAATCTCCAGTTGAAAATTTATCTCTTTTTAGTATAGAGTATGTCTATGGGGGCAAAGGTGTGGTTCATACTGCTCGCCGCTCTCATACTCGCCGTTGCGATCTACCTCGTGGCGCTGATCGTTGCGTCACCGCGGGCGGAGGCGCCCGCTAGTGGGACCACCACGACCACGTTCCGGGGGCCCGTGGGGTTGCCGTACGTGAAAGGTCCGCCAGGACCGCCGCCAGGATATTAAAAACTGAGTCGAGCTTTTGCGGGTCTGCCCACGTGCCGTCGCCAAAGCTATGGCGGCGTGCGACCGAAGCTCGGAGAATGTATGCGGGTATGGTTCAGTGGTAGAACGCCAGCTTGCCAAGTTGGAAACGGCGGTCCGATTCCGCCTACCCGCACACTTCGACTCGCACCAAAAACCAACCGCTACAGTTAACTGTAGCGGTTGGTTTGGTTCTATTCTATTTTAATTTTGAAGAAATGCCGCTTGCCGATTCGTAAAATATCGCCGTCTTTTAGATTCGCCCCGACCGGCGCTCGCGGGTCAGTGAGGTTTTTGTTGTTGAGCCACACCGTTCCGGGATTTTTAATGAGCCGCCACGCATCCGATTTGCTTATTTTCAGTGCGCGCACCACAAGGCCGGTCGCATCAAGCGGTTCATTTTTTAAAATGGGCAATTCCTCCATTTCCTGCGGCACTTCCTTCTTGGAGAATACCCGTTCCCACTCGGCACGCGCCTTTTCCGCGGCCGCGGCGGAATGGTATGCCTTTACCACGGTCTCGGCGAGGAGCAGTTTCTGGTTCCGGGGGCCGAGGTTCCTTGGTACCTCCACGTCGGTGAGGGCGGTGAAATATTTATTAATGAGCAGATCCGGGACGGTCATGAGTTTTCCGAACATGTCCTGCGGCGTAGCGGTGATGGCGATGGTGTTCCCGTAGCTCTTGCTCATCTTGCGCATCCCGTCAGTTCCCTCAATCAAAGGCACCGTGAGCACGTCCTGCTCTTTCATCTTGAAGTAGCGCTGGACGCGGCGGCCCATCAGGAGATTAAAGGTCTGGTCGGTGCCGCCGAGCTCCACGTCTGCTTTTACCATCACCGAATCGTACCCCTGGAGGAGCGGGTAGAGGATTTCCAGAACGGAGATTTCGGAGCCGCGCGCGAGGCGTTTTTCAAAATCGTCGCGCTTCAATACCTGCTGGATGCTCACCGCGCGCGCGAGCGCGAGGAGCGCCGCGAGACCCCGTTTCTTATGCCACTCACTGTTCTTGCGCACCTCGGTTTTTTTCACATCAATCACCTTGCCGGCCTGCGCGAGGTAGCGCGCGAAATTCTTTTTTATCTCGGATTCGGTGAGCACCTTCCGGCGGTCCGCTTGGCCGGAGGGGTCGCCTATCATCGCGGTAAAGTCGCCGATGATGAGCACCGCCTTGTGGCCGAGGTCCTGGAACTGCCGGAGTTTCCGAAGCACCACAGTGTGGCCGAGGTGGAGCTCCGGCGAGGTGGGGTCAATGCCCAACTTCACGCGGAGCTTTTTCTTGGAGGCGAGCGCCGCGGCGAGGTGGTCGCGCTCTATTACGTGCTCCACGCCGCGGGTGAGCACCTTTTCTAAGTTCGGGTTCATGTAGTTCCAATTTTACCACAGGTTTTCGCAAAAAAATAATGCCCTTTATGGCGCTGTATACTATCCGCGTCAATCAGCCCGCATCAGCGTCAATCAGCCCGCATCAGCGTCAATCAGCCCACATCAGCGTAAATCAGCGGTTAGTAAATCAGCGTGAATCAGCCCGCATCAGCATAAATCCGCGTCTTTACTTCTTTGTCCTGATGATCTCGTCAATCAAGCCGTACTCTTTCGCCTCCGCCGCGGAGAGGTAGAAGTCGCGGTCGGTGTCTCGTTCAATGCTGTCCAGTTTCTGGCCGGTGTGCTTCGCCAGAATTTGGTTGATCTTGTCCTTTATCTGGACGATGTGCTTCGCGGTGATTTCAATCTCAATGGCCTGCCCCTCGACGCCGCCCATCACCTGGTGGAGAAGGATCTCGGAGTTGGGGAGCGTGAAGCGCTTGCCCTTCGCTCCCGCCCCGAGAAGCACCGCCCCCATGGATGCCGCCATCCCCACGCAGATAGTGGAGACCGGCGCCTTCACGAGTTGCATCGCGTCGTAGATGGCGAGGCCCGCGGTGACCGACCCGCCCGGGGTGTTCAGATACAACTTGATGTCCTTCTTCTGGTCCTCGTGGTCCAGGAGGAGGAGCTGGGCGATGATGTTGTTTGCCACCTGGTCCACGATGGGGCCGCCCAAAAACACGATGCGGTCCTTCAGGAGGCGCGAGTAGATGTCGTACGCCCGCTCGCCATACGCGGATTTTTCTATGACGGTGGGGATGAGATTTATATAATTTATTTCTTCTTCCATATTCTTAAATCACTAATTTACACGAATAATATTACACTAATTTTACTAATTAGCAACTCTCCGCAACTCAAGACGTTGATGGTGAAAATTAACAATTATTCCCAGTCGCAGGCGTGAGGATTTAAGGTACCGCAGAACTTATCTTACATCACCGGTAGAAATTCTCCAGACCATTTTGGTTTCCAGAATGATCTTGTTATCTGTTATGAAATCCGCAAAAGCAGTGCCTAGATTCTCGTTTTCGAAAGAAAGACTGGGTTTAACCTCTTTTTCAAAGGGGATGTTCGCCTCTTTCAGTTTTATAGCAATCGCTCTTTGATATCTTTAAAAAAAGTGATGGCGGTTCTCGCGGGGTTCCCTTGCGGGTCCAACTTTCCGAAGTCAATGGCGGTGTAGGTAGTGCTTCCGGTTACGTTCGCGGTGCGCATCTGCTTCGCGCGGGGGCTGCCGTCCGTGCGGGGGAGATAGTCATCGGGGAATGATGAATCCATAGCGCGCGCAATTTTCCTCGACGGTTTTCATACCCTCCCTCCTCCCGCGGAGGTTTCCCGCGAAGAAGCCGATGCAGAATCCGATGATGAGGGCAGTGGCGGCGATGATGGCGGGCGCGTTGCTCCTTTTGTTCCCCGCTTTGGGTTCCATATCGCTCCTATTATATCAATATTTCTTCTCCTTGTTTTTCCACAGGTACCTCCTAGCGCGTGGATAAAAGAACCTCCATATCCATCCATAATCATCTATGTCCTATTGGACGGCCGTCCAATAGGACATAATAAATAGCGGAGGCGTGCCGGGTAGTGAAAGTCCGATTTCCCGCCTCTGGCGGGAGCATACCCAAATAGTCGAACTTCTACTACTGGGTATGGATAATAGTGGCTTGCGCGTAGCCCATTTGGTATAATAGAAGGGCAGGAGAAAGGTGTGGATAGTGGTGGTGTGCGCCGCGGAGGTTTGGTATAATGACGCTATGGCGGATCTCTTAAGAACCGACATTAAAGAAGTGGTGGTATCCGCGCTGGGACCGTTCGCTAAAGCCGTTCAGGAGGATTTCAATGTGGTAAAAAAGGAACTGAAGGAGATTCGTTCCGAGCTGAAAAGCGAGGTTGAGGGGGTTAAATTTGACCTTGCAGAAGTAAAAAGCGATGTAAAGTGGATGAAAGCCAATTCAGGTGAGCTTTTTGCAAAACTTGATGAGTTCATTAACTTTATACCAAGACGAGAAACAAGGAAGGTTTTTGCTCGCTAACCAGGTGAAGCGCTTAGGAGAAAGGGTTGCGAAATTGGAGGCACGCGCATAAAACCGAAAGTCCCGTATGCTATAATAAAACCAATGGAACAGGACGGTAAAAAAACAAAGTTAATTATAATTTTTATAATTGCGCTGGTTCTGGTTTTGGCGGCGGGAGTTTATTATTTTTACTTTATGCCGAAAGAAGCTGGTCAGCAGATTAAAATTACGGCAAGCAATGATTTAGAGCTCCAAGTGCCAGGGCCTTTAGGCGTTCATCTTCCGCCGCCTTACGTTAAACAATATGTGGTGAGTATCAAGCAGAATCTTGTTCGTGACCTTTCAAATGGCGCCAAGCAATACGTTATCACTTATGTTGCCGACCAGACCCCCCAGAAAATTCACGATTATTTCAAAAGTTTTTTTGATGCCGCCAAATTTAAGATAGCGGCTGATAATTTAAATGCGGAAAACTTTAATCTGGCGACAGCCGTGGCTCCGGAGCAATACAACATCGTTGCTTTTAAAGATTCGTCAGCCGCCAATCACACCGTCGTTACAATTTCTTTAGTTGAAAGCAGTAAATAATAAAATTATGAACAAAAAAATTCTCGGGTTAATAATTATCGGCTTGGCCATTTCAATTTCAGGCACATTGGTTTTTTATGAAAAGGTATTTGGAGTGCCGCCAGGAGGATATATAGCGCCATCTATTTCTTGTACCGCTAACCCTTCACCAGTAGATTCGGGCGGAACTGTCATTTTCACCGCGAATTTCAACCCCGGTAGTAATGAAGATCTAAGGTGTACTTATCACTGGACCGGCAAGAAAGCTAGCGGCTTTGGTTGTTC
>PCRZ01000044.1:5610-5944 GCA_002772205.1 Candidatus Jorgensenbacteria bacterium CG23_combo_of_CG06-09_8_20_14_all_54_14
GCAAAACTCAGTAGTTTGTCCCAATCCTTTTTCTAATGATTGTGATTTAAAAGTTGGCTGTGGCAATCCTAGTAATCTCCAGCCCGCTGTCTGTATTGTTTCAGTAAATACTGGTGGTGGCACAACTGGTGGAGGTACAGTCGGTCACAGCGTTCTAAAGGTTGAAATTCAATAATATGCCAATAAAAACAAGAAACATTTTAATATTGGCGATTATCTTGATAATCATCGTGGTTGTTTTCGGTTTAAGCGCTTACTTTATCTGGAAACTGAGTCAGTCAAAAGAGTTGACCAAGCCAGTGGGCACGGTTATTTCTTCCACTCAAAATATGGG
>PCRZ01000044.1:5958-7848 GCA_002772205.1 Candidatus Jorgensenbacteria bacterium CG23_combo_of_CG06-09_8_20_14_all_54_14
CAACTTTTGCCTTATGATTTTGAGAAACATCCCTTCCAAGTTTTACAAAATGAAAAAAGGACCCTTTCTGATGGCTCTATTCAATATGTCTTTGGTTATTTGAGTGATACAGATTTAAAACAGGCCTATGCCCAATTCCGCAATAATCTGATTAATCAAGGCGCCACTTTTGAAACCGACAATCTGCTTAAAGATAATTTTGTTTTGAAGGCCCAAGCCAAGGGGATAAATTATAACATTGTCGGCTATCCAGCAGAAAAAGGAAGCACGGTCACTATTTCTTGGATAACTAATAAAAAATAATCAATGAGTTTAAATAAAACAAAAACTTTAAGTTTGTTCATCATTGGGTTCGGTCTAGCTATAGCCGTGGCTATAATTATTGCCACTGCGCCGCCGGCCGAAAAAGTTCTGGCTGTCGGCGAATTTTGCGACCCAACAAGTGCTAATCCCTGTGGCAGTAATTACCGCCTCTGCGTTTCCAGTCCGACGAACACCGGTTGTGACCGAAAGTATCCCCTCCCTGATGGTTCTGGCCCTTTAACTTGCTTTGTTTGCGAGGAAAATTGTAGGGTAGGGACTCCGGAATTAAGCGATACCGGACATTCAAAGTGGGGGAGTTGCAGAAGCGGCCATATAGGTGGTGCTTCAACAGTAATTCGTTGCAGTCAAACCACAGATCCAACTGACCCAGATAAAGATTGTAGAGGTGTAGGTAAGAGAGTGACTTACGTTAACGATGTTCCGTATGAAGAAACCTATGACGGCGTCTGTAGCAAATTCAATCTTCTCTTTATTGATGAAGCGGGTGCTGAATATAAAGGTCTAGCATATTATTGTACGGATGAGGCCTATACAGGCTCGGACTGGATGAAGAGCTGGGACTGGGACTGGAATAATTCAAAATTTCCTTTCATTTTTGCGTACTCGATTTATTGTCCGGTAGTTGAGGATGCACCTGATCCTAATTGTGCTGGTCCTGTAACAATAAACAATGTGACTTATCAAAACGGTCAAACAATCAGTGAATCTGACATCTGTAGAGCAGGAGAAACTAATGGATTTAAAAGCGTCATTGGGCAAGGAGTATGTAGAGATAAAATTTATACTAAACAAAAATACTGCTATTATCCTTCTCAGGGCGGTAACTGCAACTATTGCGATTGGACACAATATACTTTAGATAGCAATACTGATAAAGATTCGGCATTGGGAAATAAAAGTATCTGTATCATTGGCGCAACAGTTATTCCTCGGCCGGGTCAAAGTTTGGCGGACGCCCTCATAAGTCAGGGACGTATGAAGAATGCTCAATGCGGTCCCTGGAAAAGAGAGATTGATTCAAAGACGCATGAGTGTAATGGAGCTCCCTGGAAAGATGAAGTTGTTTGTCAAGATAACTGTCGACCAGCCGTTCACGAGGGCTGTACTAACAACGTCTGCACTTTCCAATCCGGTTACGGCGTTGACAATTGTTCCGCCTGCCCTTATACACCTCCTGTAACGCCGCAAAATAACCCCACTTGTTCCGTCAATAGTGTTACTGCCAATGTTAATGGCAATATAACTTATTCTGCTTCGGTGTCGGGTACAGAAAAGACACCTCCCAGTTTAAGCTGGAACAATAGTAGTAACTGCATAGGGAATAGTCAGGGGACGGCGAGCAATAATTGGACAGCAAATTTAACTTGTTCTAATCAGCTTTCTTGGAATAACCTTGAGAGTGTATTGTCGGACTTGAATAATCTCGCAGTTTCATCAGCCATAGGAAATAGTACTGTTCCTAAAACTTGTCCCGATGTTTCTATTGAGCAAAAAGTCGGTACTTTGGAATTTACTTGTCCGGCTAATCAGGCGGGCGCAACCTGCTCAATTTCATCCGGTCACAGT
>PCRZ01000020.1:0-5144 GCA_002772205.1 Candidatus Jorgensenbacteria bacterium CG23_combo_of_CG06-09_8_20_14_all_54_14
CTCAGCGGCAGAGCACTGCTTTTACACAGCAGGGGCCATAGGTTCGAATCCTATACCGTCCACAAAATTTCTAACGGGACAGGCCGAGAAGGCTAGAGGTCCGACTCCTCTGCCGCCCACTTTAAGCGGGACACCGAGTATGTCGGGGGTTCGAATCCCTCACCGCGCACAAATTCCCTTACGGGTTTTATTTGACACTGCATTTCCCTGCGCGTATCGTAGGGGCACATACATGCCCCCGACATTTCACACCTCTTTTGGCCTCGAACTTTCCCTACCGCAGGTCGTGAGGGAAATCGTGCGTTTTATCACCGCGGACCCCACGCGGCGGTACAAAGTGACCATCGGCACGGACTCGGAGCAGAGCCAGTCGCGGATGGCCGACTTCGTGACCGCGATTGTGGTGCACCGCGTGGGGAACGGCGGCCGCTACTTCTGGCGCCGCACGAAGCTCGGAAAATTTCACACGCTCCGCGACCGTATTATCAAAGAGGTTTTAATCTCGCTTGAAGCGGCTGAGTCGCTCCTCACGCTCCTCCGCACCGAGGCGAAACACCTTGATTGGAGCTTTGAGGTTCACGCAGATGTCGGCGAGAACGGCGAGACCAAGGTGCTCATCCAGGAGGTGGTGGGGATGATTCGCGCGAACAATTATGAGGCGAGAACGAAACCAGATAGCTACGCGGCCTCCAAGGTGGCGGATAGGCATGTGTAACAAGTAACTAACAACAAATAACTAATAACTTATAACGAACTGAATAAGTTTTTAGTTGTAAGTTTTTAGTTTTAAGTTAATTTATGACTGATAAATTAGTTTTTGACATTGAAACAAAAAACACTTTTGACGACGTGGGGGGTCAGAAGTACGTGCGCGACCTCTCGGTATCGGTAGTGGGGGTTTACTCCTACGCGCAGGATAGGTACCTCATATTTGATGAGCACGAATTGAACAAGCTGAACAAGCTTTTTCAGGACGCGTATCTCCTCGTCGGTTTCTCCAGCAAGCGGTTTGACATTCCGGTGCTTGAGAAACATTTCACATTCAACGCCTCGGCCATTCCGCACTTTGACATTTTGGAGGAGGTGGAGAAAAGCTACGGCCGCCGCGTGGGCCTCGGGGTGATCGCGGAAGCGAATCTTGGGGCGGGGAAAAGCGCCAGTGGGCTCCAGGCAATTGAATTTTACAAACAGGGCGAGATGAACAAACTCAAGGAATATTGCCTCCAGGACGTAAAGCTCACGAAAGGGCTCTACGAGCTCATAAAGAAACAGGGGTATCTCTGGATCCCCCAGCGCGACGTGCCCCAGATGGCCAAGGTGACCATCAACTGGAATGAGCCCTCGCCGCCCCTCGCGCGTCTGCTATAATCATAGTATGGATCCCGTTAGAGACAATCAAAGTATCTGATATGCAATTCGTTATTTATAGAAACAGAAAATTAGTTGGCGGTAAAAGGGCCGTTGCGTCACGGTCGCCTGTGGTGACCTGTCTCTAACGGGATGGAGAATCTAAAGAAAAACAGAATTTTCCTCATCGCGTTCGTGGCAGTGATGGTGGCGGGTCTCGTGGCCGCCTACGCGCCCTCCATATTTGCGCCGCCGCCGCTCTATGGGGAGCCATCCGAACCGCCCGCGAGCACCGATCTGAAAGAGGTGTTCCCCTCATCATCCGCCACATCCACGCCCACCTCGACTCCCCGCACCGACGCCGTTCCCGCCACGCAGGGGTTCTCCGGTTTGAGCGAGGAGGGCCAATCGCTCAAGGATTTGGATTTGCTGTTGGGGGAGTAAACAGAAATTCAGAATTTTACATGTTTTTTTACTATTATACTATATAGGCAAGCATAGTTAGTTGACTCTCTTGATTTGTTTGTAATAAGCTGTGTTATACTAAAAAAGATGAGAAATATTAAAGAAGCAACAAAGGGCCGCAGTTTTGCTGCCCTGACAAAAAAATATGAGAACAAATGGGTTGCTTTATCCGCGGACTACAAAAAGGTATTAGCAACCGGAGCTTCCTTAGGAGCTGTTCTAAAGGAAGCTAAACAGCAGGAAAAGGTGGTTGTAAAAATTCTTCCCCAAGCGGGCTATGTCCCCACTTCTTTCAAATGAGGTTTCAGTATTGGCCGGCGGTTGGGACTTTTGATTCGAGGGGGAAGTTGGTAAAGAGGCCAATTTTGGAATTAGAACTCATAGGCGAGAAGGGAGCAAGTATAAGCACTATCGGTGTGGTGGATTCTGGCGCGGATACAACCACCCTCAATATCCAGTTTGCTAAGGCGTTGAATATAAAATTGGAGGAATCGAAAACAAAGGAGATTATAGGCATTGGGGATGGCAAGGTAAAAGTGTATCTTGGGAAAATTCGTTTTAAAATAAAGCACACAGAGGAAGAAATTGAAGTTCCAGCGTGGTACGTAGATAGCGACAATGTGAATTTTCTGATAGGACAGGAAGTTTTCTTTGATACTTACCGGATAAAGTTTGAAAAAGATCACGATTCTTTTGAGATTGTAAGTTCCCGCAGAGGTAGGTAGAAAAATAGGATTCAAAAACCCGCATTTGGAGCGGGTTTTTAGTATGTTGACTTATTTAAATATTATGGGACGAAATAAAGTGGTATCTCCTTCTGAAGGCGTAGGCGCGGAATATGTTATTTTCATGGGCTCCCACGCACGGGAGCCTTTTGTATTTCTGGAATATCCGGTGACGTTGGGGTAAGGTTAGAGCGTGATAGATAAGGCGGTCGAAAAACTCATCAAACGCGAGGAGGCGCGCCAAAAGCGCGTGATAAACCTCATTGCGTCGGAGAATTTTGTCTCCGACGACGTGCTCCGCGCGCTCGGGTCTGTGTTCACCAACAAGTATGCCGAGGGGTACCCGGGCGCGCGCTACTATGGCGGGAACGAGGTGGTGGACGAGTTGGAAAATATAGTGAAGGCACGCGCCCTCAAACTCTTTGCGCTTAACCCTTTGCGCTGGGCGGTAAATGTCCAGCCGCTCTCCGGCTCCCCCGCAAATCTTGCGGTCTACCACGCCTTAGTACCCGTTGGCGAAAAGATCATGGGTATGCGCCTGGACATGGGCGGCCACCTCACCCACGGCCACAAGGTGAGCGTTACCGGCAAATTATGGACGCAGGTTCCCTATGGTGTGGACAGAAAAACGGAACGATTGGACTATAACGCACTTCTAAAATTGGCGAAGCGCGAAAAACCAAAACTTATTGTGACCGGTTACACCGCTTATCCGCGCACCATAGATTTCAAAAAATTCAGAAAAATTGCCGACGCGGTAGTTTACCCTGAGTTACATCGAAGGGGTGCGATTCTCATGGTGGATATGTCCCACTTCGCGGGCCTCGTCGCTGGCCGCGCATACCCCTCCCCTTTCAAGTATGCCGACGTGGTTACGACCACGACGCACAAAACGCTCCGCGGGCCGCGGGCGGCGCTTATCTTCTCAAACTTAAAACTTAAAACTTACGACAAAAAACGTTCAATCGCAGAGGCGATTGACAAAGCCGTCTTCCCCGGCCTCCAAGGTGGTCCCCATGAGAACGCCATTGCGGCGGTTGGGGTAGCGCTCCGCGAAGCCGCTCAACCGAGTTTTAGAAAATATTCCCGGCAGGTGGTCAAGAATGCGCGGGCGCTCGCGGAGGAATTGAGAAAACTTGGCTGGCGTGTGGTCTCCGGCGGCACGGACACCCACCTCCTCCTCGTGGATACAATGTCGCGGGGGATGAGTGGCAAAGTGGCGAGTGAAAAGCTGGAGCGTGCGGGCATCATCGTGAACAAGAACACTATCCCCTACGATGCGCGGAAGCCAACCGACCCCTCCGGCATCCGCTTGGGTACACCAGCCGTGACCACGCGCGGGATGAAGGAGAAGGACATGCGGGCGCTCGCGTACCGCATCAATAAAGTGTTAAAGAGCGTGTAAATTCTAAGCTCCAAGCACCAAATTTCAAATAAACTCCAATAACCAAAATTCTCCGCCGAAAGCGGATCCGCCTCCGGCGGAAAAACGCAAAGCAGTTTTCCTATTTCGGCCATTGAGATTTGAATATTATTTGTGATTTGGAATTTGGATTTTGGAATTTGAAACCATGATAATAGATGGCAAAAAAATCACAGAGGAACTGCTCGCGGAACTCAAAAAGCTTCCAAAGCCGGAGAAATTCCTCGCCGCGGTGCTCGTGGGTAATGATCTCGCCTCGGTAAGTTTCCTGAAGCAGAAGGAGAAGGTAGCGCACGAACTCGGCGTTGATTTCCGGACTTATCGACGTCCGACGTCAATACATCAGGACGAACTGCGAAAAGAGGTGCTCGCGATCGCAAACCACAAGACCTGCGGCGGTGTGCTCGTCCAGCTGCCGCTTCCCGCACACATTGACCGGCAGTATGTCCTGAACGCCATTCCGCGCGAGAAGGACGTGGACGTGCTGGGCGAGCGGGCGCTCGGGGCTTTTTATGCCGGTCGGAATCCGGTGTTACCGCCTGCCGTGGGTGTGGTTCAGAGAATTATTGCAAATTGTCTCCCTGCAGGAGATCCCGTGAAGAGGGACAAATTGCAAATTGCAAATTGCCATGCCGTGGTTATCGGCCGGGGGCTCCTCATAGGGCGGCCGGTCGCCCAGTGGCTCATAGGTGAGGTGGCGGAGCTCACCGTTTTCAATAGCACCACACAGAACCTCCGCGAAAGACTCAAAGACGCTGATCTCATCGTGTCCGGCGTAGGGAAGGCGGGCCTCTTCAGCGCCGAGGACGTGAAAGATGATGCCGTGGTGATTGATTTCGGATACGCGCGCGATGCCGATGGGAAAATTCACGGCGATTTTACGTCCCCGTTGTCAGTTGTCGGTTGTAAGTTGTTGGCATACACCCCCACCCCCGGCGGTACCGGTCCCATCCTCGTAGCGCAGCTTTTCCAAAACTTTTTTACCCTCGTCGCTTTACAGAAGTAGTGCAGTGACCTGCGTGGAATATTTTGTGTTGCCTCAATTTATACCCATATGGGTATAAATTGAGGCAACGATAGTTAAAAAATGAAAAGGAAGGTTTTTTACTGCGGACTAACAGGGAAACGAAAAAAGAACTCGAAGCTTATAACTTCGGGTTCTTTTATTCTTCTTTTTCTTCTCC
>PCRZ01000020.1:5154-16931 GCA_002772205.1 Candidatus Jorgensenbacteria bacterium CG23_combo_of_CG06-09_8_20_14_all_54_14
GCCGTTCCCTTCTGCTCCGCCGCCTCCTTCACCGGAGAGGTTTCGGAGGCCGCGTCGGTGACTTTTCGTTTGATGGCGTCCAGTAATTTCTTGTCCCCCTTCAATTTTTCGCGGACATTATCAAACCCGACGCCAAGTTTTATCTCACCTCCGCCAGAGGCGGATCCGCCTTGGGCGGAGAAGGAGTAGCTCGCGCCGGACTTGGTCACCACCCCGTACTTCAGGGCGGCGTTCAATACGTCGCCCTCGTAGGAGATACCCTGGCCGTACATAATGTCGAACTCCGCGATCTTAAAGGGCGATGCCACCTTGTTTTTCGCCACCTTCGCTTTCACGCGGTTGCCCACGATCTCCTCGCCCTTCTTGATCTGTGCGATGCGCCGGATATCGATGCGGATGGAAGCGTAGAACTTCAGGGCCATGCCGCCGGGCGTCGTCTCGGGGTTTCCGTACACTATCCCTATCTTCATGCGGGTCTGGTTGATGAAAATGACGATGGTGCCGGATTTCGCGGCGATGGCGGTGAGCTTACGGAGCGCCTGGGACATGAGGCGCGCCTGGAGCCCCATATGCTGGGCGCCCATCTCTCCTTCAATTTCCGCGCGGGGGGTCAGGGCCGCGACCGAGTCCACCACTACCACACCAATGATGCCCGAGCGCACCAAACTTTCCAGGATATTCAATGCCTCTTCGCCGTTGTCCGGCTGTGAGATGATGAGGTCCTGCACGCGCACGCCGATGCGCCCCGCGTACTCGGGGTCTAAGGCGTGTTCAGCATCAATGAACGCGGCCTTCCCGCCCTTCTTCTGCACTTCCGCGATCGCGTGAAGCGACAAAGTTGTCTTCCCCGAACTCTCGGGGCCGTAGATCTCAATGATGCGCCCCTTGGGGAGCCCGCCCACGCCCAGCGCCAAGTCCAGAGAAAAGGAGCCAGAGGAAACCGTTTCCACCTTCACGTGCTGGCCCGCCCCTAATTTCATCACCGCGCCCTCGCCGAAGCGGGACTGGAGCGATTCCATAAGGGCTTCAAGCTCGCCCTCCGGTTTTTTATCCGGTTTTTTTGCGGGTGTCATATTTTTATGGAGTCGCAGTCGCTGTACTCGTTGTTATCTGATAAAAAATTTGTTTCGTAAACATGTGCCCCGCACCGAGGAACCGCTTCATTTTGAATTCAAATGTGTTCCACCCGTCTTTCAGGGTCACTAATTTTTCAAATGTGCCGTTGCTGTCAGGATAGAGCACTTCGCCGTTCAGCGTCAATTGGTCATTTTTGTTCACCGTACCCTTGATGGTGAATGCGGGTTCATGCACCACTAGGCTATCGGCGATGTTCACCGAGAATTCGTACGTGTCCACGAGGGCGGGGATGCGGAGGAGGATGTAGCCGAGGATGAGGACCCCGAGGAGCGCCCAGAGAATTATCTTCCAGTTGAACCGTGTGATGGTAAAACGGTTTGGGGGAAGCGTGTCACTCGCTCCCGCGCGGCGGAGCCCGGCGCTCTCCGCAAGGTACTCGCGCCAGAGCTCCCCGCCGTCCAGGCCCAACACCTCGGCGATTTTTATCAGATAGCCGCGCACGTAGGGAGCCGCGGGGAGTTTGTAGTACTGTTCTCCCACGAGGAGTTCCAGGAAGCGATCCGAGATGCCGGTGAGCTGGCTCAAGCGTTCCAAGGAAACGCCCTTCATGCGGAGGCCGTCCACGATGAGGTTTGCGAGGGCGTGCGGCGGCGATGCGGGTAAATCACTCCGATTCATCACGTTAGATGCATGAAGCGCCTGCCTGTCCGGTAGGCAGGCTGGCGCTTCCGTGCATGGAACACGAGACCTTTGATCCAGTTAATGCTGTGTGTTGCGGTTTTAGATTTCATTTTGCATCTTGATCGCCTCTAACGGGATTCGTTTTCATCAAGGTAGACGTCCCGCGGTTTGGCCCCCTCGCCGGGACCGATCACCCCCTGTTCTTCCATAATATCCAAGAGCCGCGCCGCGCGCGCATAGCCGACCCTAAGGCGCCGCTGGAGGAGCGAGGCAGATGCTTTCTTCGCGCTCCGCACGAGTGCCACCGCTTCGGGAAGGAGCGCGTCTTCGTCGCTCCCCTCCCCGCCCGCGAGTGATTCAAAAGAAGAAGGGGTTGCTCTCTCCGACGATGCCTCCCCGTTCGCCGACGCGATCTCCACCGTTTCCTCCGGCGCCTCGTTGTGTTTGCAGATGAAATCCACCACTTTCTTTACCTCCTCCTCGGAAATGTAGCTCCCCTGGAGGCGGGTGGGTTTGGATTTTTCCGCGGAGACGTAGAGGAGGTCACCTCGCCCGAGGAGTTTCTCAGCACCCGCGGTGTCCAGGATGGTGCGCGAGTCCACCTGGCTCGCGACCTGAAGTGCGACGCGGGTGGTGATGTTCGCCTTTATGAGGCCGGTGATAACTTCAACCGATGGGCGCTGCGTTGAAACAACCAAGTGGATGCCGGTTGCACGCGACATCTGGGCAAGGCGGATAATGTACCCCTCTACCTCGCGCCCGAAGGTGGCCATGAGGTCGGCGAGCTCGTCAACCACTGTCACGATGTAGGGCATCGGCTCCGCGGCATTCTTGTTGTAGCCCCTGATGTCACGCGCCCCCGCCTTCAAAAGCAACTCGTAGCGGCGGTCCATCTCGTGGATGAGCCACCGGAGCGCCCCCAGGGCTCTCTTGTTCTCCGTCACGACCGGCGCGATGAGGTGCGGGATGCCGTCGTAGACCGAAAGCTCCACCCGCTTGGGGTCCACGAGGATGAGGCGGAGCATTTCCGGTGAATTTTTGTAGAGGAGTGAGATGATGAGCGCGTGGATGGCGATGGATTTCCCCGAGCCGGTGGCGCCGGCGAAGAGGAGGTGCGGCATGCGATCAATGTTGGGGAAAATGGGCTCACCCTGCACGTTCCGCCCCAGGGCGAAGGTAAGCGACTCCCCTTTCTGGAAATCGGGGTAGAGGAACAAACTCCCGAGGCGCACCACGGCGGCTGCTTTGTTGGGAACCTCAATACCCACGAGGGATTTCCCCGGGATAGGGGCTTCAATGCGGATGGGGTGGGCGGCGAGGGCGAGGGCGAGGTCGGACCCGAGCGCAGTAATTCGTGAGAGCTTCACCCCTTCCGCCGGTTTCAGGGTGAAGCGGGTGATGGTGGGGCCCACGTTCACCTCGCCCATCTCCACGGGGATGCCGAAGCTCTCCAGGGTGCGCTTGATGATGTTCGCGTTCGCCTGGAGGTCGCCGATGGTCGGTTTCTCCACTGAGGAAATGAGGAGCGAGAGCGGCGGTGCCACGTAGTTCCTGATAGGATGCGCGCGCGCCTTCTGCGCGGCGGGTACCGCGGTGAACTCGGCGATCGCCTCCATGGCGCGTTCCTTCCCCTCCTCCCGTTTCTCTTTGGATGACTTCCCTGCCTCACCCTCCGGTTCCGGTGGCAGTTTGATCTCCAGTTTCTCACCCAATTCCTCGTCCATCCCGCGGAGTTTCCGCAGGCGTCCGAGCGAGAAGGGGCGGTTCACAGCCACGAGGAACGAGGCAATGACAATAGTTCCCGTGATGACGAGCGAGGCGGGAATGCCGAACGGATGCCGCAGGCCTCCGATGCCCTCCCCCACCAAACCACCCTTCCCGGGGGCCGCGATATCAATAAAACCGAGGGCGGCGAGGATGAAAAGCGCTGTGCCTATGAGTGTAACGCCCCAGAGTTTTCGCGGCTCTTTTGAGAGGAACGAGAAGCCGAACACGGCGGCCATGAGTGGGAGGAGGTAGTAACCAACGCCGAAGAGCTTTTTAAAAAAACTGAAAAAGGCGGCACCCCACGGTCCTGCTTGGCTTACCGCGGCGAGGAGGAATATCACCGCGAGGCCGAAGCACGCGATGGCGGCCACGTGCCGTTTCGTGTCGGGGCGGAGTTCCGCGCGCGGCCCGCGCCCGTAATTGTTTTCCTCGTGCTTTTCCATGTGCCTCGCCTGTTTTTTCTTTCGCATCGCCATGATTTTTTTCTGGTTAATAGTGATGAGTGGTTGGTTGCTCCACCATTATACGCGGAACGTGCGTGGAAGACGAGCGGATATTGTGTCTGGTTTGATAATTTTGACTATTTTTATTATCTAGTTTATACTATGTGTGTAATTTAACAACGGTTTACCGCATGTTTCCAAAAGGTAGAAAAGGAACGGCGGTCGGCCACAAATAATTAAAGAGGAACAGCCATGTCAAAAAGAAAACGGTATGGACGTGGTGGATGTGGATTTTGGCGCTGACGAGGGCAGGTGGTGCTTAAGTGTGGAAAATGCGCTGACTTCCCACCGATGGCACTATAGCGTCTGTATGTTCTTCCTCGCGTGACCCCTTACAAGATCCTCATGATCTTGTGGATTTCACCTCGTTCCGGATCTTTGGAGCGAGGCTTTTTGTTTGAAAGGCTACACGAAAAACCCAAAAAACCCGAAAAACCGGGAAAACCTGTTAAACTGTCCGCCGGAGGCGGATCCCCGCCTGACGGACGGGCAGGCGCCTTAGGCGGAAAAAACGAGAAAATCAATTTTCTTGATTTTATTGATTAAACAGGAAAATCGGATAAATTGATTTTCCTGTTAAACTGATAAATCAGATAATGCGATGAAACCTACAAGTGTAGGTTTTATGCGGTTATTGAGTAATGCGATGAAACCTACACTTTTTTATTTTTAATATAAAAAATGTTTCAAAATAAACACTTTGAAACAAAAAACGACCCTCGCCTTGTATAATTCCAACCAAAATTTCCGGCTTGTGAGGAGATAAATTTAGTGAGTTTAGAGTGGAAAGCGCGATTTTGCGGTTCCTGTATAATTTAAAGGATGAGAACAAAGCGTTCCAAGCTCGGACAAATTGGAGAAAATGTTGCGGCGAAGTATCTGTCGCAAAAGAAATATCGCATTATTGAGCGGAACTTTAAACGTTCCTTCGGAGAATTGGACATTGTGGCGATGGCGCCGGATAAGACCCTTGTGTTCGTGGAGGTGAAAACGATGTATCCCGGAATCTTGAAGCCGGAGGACCATATGACGAAGGCGAAGCTCATAAAGTTCAAGCGAGCCGCATCGCTCTACGCGGGCGCGCATCAGAAACTCATCAAGGATAAAAAGGGCTGGCGTCTGGACCTCGTCGCGCTCGTGCGGGAGCCCGCTTGCGCAGGGAGGCCGGCCGGTTTCCGCATCCGCCACTATGAAAATATATACCTATAAAGTAAAGAAAATGTTTCTGTTCGTTTCGATTGATTAGTGATTAATCAAAATCTTTTTACTACACCAATTGACGATCGGAAATTGGTGTAGTAAGGAAAAGGTGGTTTTTGGGAGCAATTTTGAAAAATAAAAGATGGCGGACCTTGGGATCCGCCATTTTAATGAGAGAAAACACTGCTCCCTACGTCGTTGGGGAATGTTGTTTTGTTACCCTTCGTTTTTGCCCGTTTTTCCGGTAACATAGACAATATATTCAAATGCTTGATACCCGCTACGACCCGCGCGCGGTGGAAGGGAAGATTTATGAACTTTGGGAAAAGTCCGGCTATTTCAATCCGGATAACCTGCCTGCTAGGAAAACTAAAAACTTAAAACTTAAAACTTCCGCCAAAGGCGGATCTCCGCCCAAGGCGGATGCGCCTCGGGAGCACGCCTCAGGCGGAAAAAATTTCATAGTATATATGCCCCTCCCCAACGTGACGGGGTCGCTCCACATGGGGCATGCGCTTGACAACGTGACGCCGGACATTCTCATCCGCTACAAGCGCATGAAGGGGTTCCGGACGCTGTGGCTCCCGGGCACCGACCACGCCGGCATCGCCACGCAGTACGTGGTGGAGAAGCAGTTGAAGAAAGAGGGGACGAGCCGGTTTGACCTCGGGCGCGAGAAATTCATAGCGCGCGTGTGGGAGTGGAAGAAGGAGTATGGGGGAAAAATTCTGGAGCAGTTGAAAAAACTGGGCGTTTCGGCGGACTGGTCGCGCGCGCGGTTTACTATGGACCCCGCCTATGCCGCGGACGTTATGAAAGCGTTTATCCACTACCACAAAAAGGGATGGATCTACCGCGGATTCCGCACGGTGAACTGGTGCCCCCGATGCGGAACGAGTTTGTCGGAGTTGGAGCTGGAATATAGAGAGGAAAAAACCACGCTCTACTATATGAAGTATGGACCGTTCACGCTCGCGACCACGCGGCCGGAGACGAAGTTTGGTGATACCGCGCTTGCGGTGAATCCCAAGGATGCCCGCTACAAGCGGTATATTGGTCAAACCCTGGAGGCGGATTCGCTCGCCACCGACGGTTCATTGGATGTGCCCCGCCTGAAGAAGGTGAAACTTTTGGTGATAGGGGATGAGGCGGTGGATATGGCCTTTGGTACCGGCGTGGTCAAGGTTACGCCGGCGCACGACCTCGTGGACTTTGAGATGGGTGTGCGGCACAAGCTCCCCACGGTACAGGTGATAGACGAACGTGGGAGAATGAACGAGCGGGTGGGCAAGTACGCGGGTATGAAAACGAGCGATGCCCGTAAAAAAGTGGCTGAGGATATGCGCGCCACCGGCCTTATGGTGAAGGAGGAACCCTACGACCACCGCGTGGCGGTCTGCTACCGTTGCGGGACCATTATTGAGCCCATTCCGTCGCAACAGTGGTTCCTGAAGATGGAAAAATTAGCAGAAGCGGCGCTCGCGGCGGTCAAAACGAAGAAGGTAACCATCACGCCGAAGAATTTTGAGCGTCCGTACCGCGACTGGCTCACGAGCATACGCGACTGGACGATATCGCGGCAGATTTGGTGGGGGCATCAACTTCCAGTTTTTTTCTGTAGAAAAAAACTGGAAGCAATTTCTAATAATCAATTTTTAATTTCTAAACAAAAAGGAGAACGATTTGTGGTCGCGTTGGAGAGACCACAAACGTGTCCTTTTTGCAAACACTGCGATATGGAACAGTCGCCCGACGTGTTGGACACTTGGTTTTCTTCCGCGCTCTGGCCCTTCGCGGGGCTTTCGGAGGAGGACAAAAAGAAATATTACCCCGGTGACCTCGTGTCCAACGCGCGGGAGATTTTGAACCTCTGGGACGCGCGCATGATCTTCTCGGGGCTCGAGTTCATGGGGAAGGTGCCCTTCAAAAACATTCTCATCCACGGCACAGTGCTCACGAAAGAGGGGAAGCGGATGTCTAAGAGCTTAGGGACGGGTGCTGACCCCTTAGAGTATATAGAGCAATTCGGCGCTGATGCGACACGGTTCGCGGTCGTGTGGCAGGCGACGGGACAGGATATCCGGTGGGACGAGGCGGCGGCGGTGGCGGGGAAAAAGTTCTGCAACAAGCTTTGGAACGCGGCGCGGTTCGTCATTACACACACGCCGGCAGAGGTGTTCATGGCGAAGGCGTGCCCCCGCGGAGGCACGGCGGCGGACAAGGCAATTCTCAAAAAACTTGCGGCAGTGGCCGCGCATACCGAAAAGCACATTCAAATGTTTGCATTCAGTAAGGCGCTCCGCGGGCTCTACGATTTCTTCTGGCACGAGTTCTGCGACGTGTATGTGGAGCAATCAAAGAAACAGCTCGCCGATGTGAAGCTTAAAAAGGGCACCGAAGCCGTGCTCGCGCACGTGTTGATTTCCTCGCTAAAACTGCTCCATCCGTTCCTGCCGTTCGTAACCGAAGAGATCTATCAGAAACTGCCGCGCCGCGCCGCAGGGGGACTCCTCATAATCGTTCCATGGTAACAAGCGTCTTCGCCGTGCTCATCGCATTCGCGCCAGCCCTGGTCTGGCTCGCATTCTTCCTTCGCGAGGATGTCCATCCGGAGCCGAAAAAGTGGCTTTCCATCGCGTTTTTTGCGGGTGCGCTCGCTTCCGTCCCTGCCTTTTTTCTCCAGTGGGGGGTGCAGGGGGCCATGGGGATTGTGGGTGGAGGGGCGCTCTTTCTTGTATTGGCGTTCGCTTTCATTGAGGAGGTATTCAAATTTCTCGCCGCATACCTCGTGGTTCGGAAGAATCCGGTCTTTGATGAGCCGATAGACGCCATGATTTACCTCGTGGTGGCGGCGCTCGGGTTTGCCACAGTGGAGAACGTGTTTGTGATGAACGGCATGGCGAGCATGCGCGCGTCCTTTGGCGATTTCCTTGCGGCGGGGACCCCACTCTACACGCTCTCGTTCCGCCTCGTGGGCGCAACACTCCTCCACGCGCTCTCCTCGGCGCTCGTGGGATACTACTGGGCGCGGGGGCTCGCCTGGCCTCGGCTTGCTCACCTCGCTCAAGCTCCGGCGCCCGCCTCGCCGGAGACGACAGGCCGAGGCGGGGAGCGGACCGTTGACGCGGGGCGAGCGGGGCGCGCGGCGGGAAAGTGGATAGCGGGCGGTCTCGTCGCAGCCACCGTGCTCCACGCATTTTTCAACTACCTTGTTACGATGTTCCAGGAGACCAATCTCATCTACCCCACGCTCTTCCTTGTGGCGGCGGGGTTCTTTGTCCTTGTTGATTTTGAAAAATTGCGGATGCGCGGCGGACCGGAGGTGTGATATACTATAGAAGACATGGATCCCGTTAGAGACAACTAAAACAACTGACATGCAATCCTTTATCTACCAAAGTAAAATAACAACGTATGAGAAAAAGCCGCCCCTTTTACGGTCGTCTATGACGACCTGTCTCTAACGGGATGGAAGAAAAAACGAAGGATAACTCATCGGACGTGTTTGCGGAGCTCGCAAAGGTAAAAAGTTCCCCTATGCCGCTCAAGATAGAGGTGGCGGATGCCCCTCCGCTCGTGGAGGAAACAGAAGACGAAAGCGAGGGCCAGCTCACAGTAGACGTGTACCGCAACGGGAACGACACCATCGTGGTGCAGTCCACGGTCGCGGGGGTGAGCCCAGAGGATCTGGAGATTAACATCACGAACGAATCGGTGACCATCCGAGGCACCCGCGAGAGAACGGAAAAGGTGGAAGATAAGGATTACTTCTATCAGGAATGTTTCTGGGGGAAGTTCTCACGGTCCGTTATTCTGCCTTTTGAGGTGGACCCGGAGAAATCAACCGCCACGGTCAGGAACGGCGTGCTCACCGTCCGCCTCCCGCGGCTGAACCGCCAAAAAGTGAAGAAATTGAAGGTCAAAACCGATTAGGAGCCAAGCGGAAAATGTAAGAACCCCTTCCGTTAAATTGGTAGGGGTTCTTTTTGTGCTGCACGCAAGCGTGCAGCGATGGAGGAAACTGAATACCCGTTATGCAAGAGCGAATGGACCGTGGGGACGTCGTCCCAATTGATGGGTACACCGAAGTGTTCCTCGATGTGATCCTTGATCCGACGAAGTTCTCCTTCTGATGCGCCACTCTCTTCATAGAAACAGTATCCTTCACACAGCGCTTCGATCAGTGCTTCTTCCCCAATGTGCCTTGAGTCGGCGTTGAGGATAGCCGTAAGTTTGTGGATTGTATCAAACGATCCATCTGCTTTTGAGGGAAACAGTTCCTTAAACACTCGGTCAAGCGTATTTGTCATGCGCCACCTCCTATGAATGCGGTTATGTATGGTTCTGTCCCCAGTATAGGTTAAATTTTCTCCCGCGGTCAAACTCATTCTTGAACTTTTCAAAGCTTGCGGCGCCGGGTGAGAAGAGAACGAAGGAAGGCGTGTTCTGCCTCACCTTTTTCTTCACCGCGCGGATGAGGGAGGAGAGTTCCTCAAAGGGCTGTGGATAAGATTGTTTGAAGTAGCCGCTTCGCCGGAGCGCCCGCACCATCTTTTCAGTAGCGCTCCCGCCGAGGAGGAAAAGGCATTCCGGTTTCACGCAGCGCTTCACCGCGCGCGCCCATCCGCCGAATTCAAGTTTTTTGTCCGTGCCGCCCGCGATGAGGATGAGATTTTTGTTTTTAAAGCGGGCGAGCGCGGCGATAGTCCCATCCGGCGAGGTGGCGGCGGTATCGTTCACCACCGTGAGATGCCTTCCCTGCCTGCCGGCAGGCAGGCGCGCCACGATGAACTCCTGCCGGAAGGGGATTTGCGGGAGCGTGGCGATGCGCTTTCGTATTTCGCGCCACGGGATTCCCAGAAGGTGCGCCGCGAGCATTGCCGCAAGAAGGTTTTGGAGGTTGTGATTCCCAAGCGCCACGAGTGGTCTCATCTCGCGAGGACCGAGAACCACGGTTCGCTTGGCGTCTTTTTTGAAAAATGCCCGTCTGCCTGAAATGAAGATGCCGCCACGGCTTTTGGGGAGTGGTTTCAGCGAGAAAAAATATACCCTACCTCTCGGTTTTTCGCGGAGAAAGAACGGCGTCCATGCGTCATCCGCGTTCAGGATGAGCGCCTGGGCGGGGGTTTGCCGTTTGAAGATGTTTGCTTTTGCGCGCGCGTAGTCCCGTATACCCGGGTAGCGGTTCAGGTGGTCGGGGTAGAGGTTGGTGATGACGGCGACGTCGGGGGCATGTCCCCCCTTCGCTGGGGCTTCGGCGGGCAAGTGCGCTTTGTCTACCTGTTCCAGTTGCCACGATGAGAGCTCAAGGACCGCGGGTGTCTTTTTATCCTTGAGCCGATCAATGAGCGCAAGGAGCGGCATCTCGGGTGTGTTGCCGGCGGCCGCTATCCTGCGGTGAACGCCCCTTGCGAGGTGGGCAAGCCAGTTGGTGGTGGTGGTTTTCCCGCGCGTGCCGGTCACCGCCGCGATGGGGTTTGCAACGAGGTCGAAGAAAATTTTCGCGTCGTTTGTAATTTCCCTGCCTGCCTTTCGCGCTATGGCGAGGTAGGGGCTCTCGCGCGGCACCGCAGGGTTCACCACAATGAGGTCGTTACGCCTAAAATCCTCCGCGCGGTGTTTCCCCAGCACAAACCTCACTTTGTGCGCCGCTCTACCGAGCGCTCGAATGGATGGAGCAAGGTTTTTTCGCGTGCGGAGGTCGGTCACGGTAACCTTCGCGCCGTGCTTCACAAACCACTTCGTCGTTGCGATTCCGCCGCCGAGTTTTCCCAAGCCCATCACAAGCACTTTTTTATTTTTGAAATTCTTGAGAGCCGAATTCATAAAACTCGCCTCACTTGCTTTTTTCCACAATCAGCTTCTTTTTAACTTCCCTCACCACTACTTTTTGTTGCGCGTCCCAGCCCAGCTGGCGGACCGCAGCGATTGGTAAGATGATATAGTAGCTCCGCTTTGATTTCTGGATGCTCCGAATATTTTCTTTGGAAATGTTGCGCCGTGACATGAATATAAATAATAAATTTTTTGCCTGAAACTGTATCTAAACTCGGTTATGCGCTTCCGGTATAAAGCAATTGCCGGATTTTCCTCCCAAATTTAGTGTAGCACATAGTTGCCCTAGGTTTAAACCTAAGGCAACTGTGCGGGGTGGTGTGGGCGGAACGTGTGAAGACCGGTATAATGAAGCGTATGGAACGCATTGATGTGTTGGATGAATATGGGGTTCCAACCGGAGCGACGAAACCACGCGGTGAGATCCACCGCGACGGCGACTGGCACCGCGCCGTGCACGTGTGGGTGATAAACGGTCGTGGAGAGGTGTTGCTCCAGAAACGCTCGGCCGCGATAGATCTCTTCCAAAACCTTTGGGATATCTCGCTCGCGGGACACGTGCGATCAGGGGAGAAAAGCGCTGATGCGGCGCGGCGGGAATTAAAAGAAGAACTTGGTATTACCGTGGAAGAGCACGAACTTCAGTTTGTCGCCGCGATACCATCGCAACTCAAAGACGGGGCGCTTCGCGACAATCAGTTCAGCGACATCTAT
>PCRZ01000020.1:16974-17243 GCA_002772205.1 Candidatus Jorgensenbacteria bacterium CG23_combo_of_CG06-09_8_20_14_all_54_14
AAGAGGAAGTGGCCGAGATTGCGTTCGTGCCGCTCCAAGAACTGAAGACACTCACACACGAACACCCAGAGCGGTTTGTCCCCCGCGCCAAGGAATACGAAGAAATGTTCCGCCTCCTCGCGCCATAACCACCATCATTACCCCCGCACCAGTCCCGCTTAGCGGGACTGGTGCGGGATTCCCTGCCTGTGCAGGCAGGCCTGCCTGCACAGGCAGGCGTACGAATTAGCCTATGCCAAGAAAAACAGGTGCTCTGTTTAAACAGAGCA
>PCRZ01000040.1:0-961 GCA_002772205.1 Candidatus Jorgensenbacteria bacterium CG23_combo_of_CG06-09_8_20_14_all_54_14
GTAATCAGCATCAATCAGTGGCCAGTATCAGCATAAATCAGCATCCAATAATCAGTGTAAATCAGCGGCCGAGATTGATAATCTCGGCAATAGAACACGAGTCGGTTTTAGAAACGGCGCGCGACTTAGAACGCTCCGGCGAGGCGGAGCTGGCGGTAATTCCCGTGAATCGCCGCGGCATTGTGGACGTAAAAGCGCTCGCTGCGGCGCTCGATGAGCGCACCGTGCTTGTTTCGGTAATGTACGTTAATAATGAAATAGGCACTATCCAGCCGATAGCTGAAATTGCAAAGATTATTAGCAATTTCAGAAATTCCAAACTCCAAACACCAAGCTCCAAACAAATCCGAAATTCCAATGACCAAAATTCCAAAAATTGGAATTTGGGATTTGGAACTTGGAATTTTGAAACAGCGTACCCTCTGTTTCATGTAGATGCCGCCCAGGCGTTCGCGTACCTTGATTGCGGCGTGAACGAACTCATGGTGGACCTGATGACGCTTTCTGCGCACAAGATGGGCGGCCCGAAGGGGATAGGGGCACTCTATGTGAGAAATTCCAAATTCCAAGCACCAAACTCCAAACAAATTCTCCGCCAGAGGCGGATCAGCCTTCGGCTGAAAAATTCAAAATTAGAAACGCTAAACGGAAAAGATGTTTCGGATTTCGGATTTCGAGTTTCGGATTTACGATTGGTTTCACCAATCGTAACGGGTGGCGATCAGGAGTTCGGTCTCCGTGCCGGTACCGAGAATGTGCCGCTCATTGCAGGCTTCGCGAAGGCGGTCGAACTCGCGGCGGGGAAACGCGAAAAAAATCGCACCTACGTAGCGCGCATACGTGAACTTTTTCTGAAAGAATTGAAACGCGCCCGCGCCAAGGCGCGTCCGAACGTCCCTCTCGCAGACACCGCGCCTCACATTTTAAACCTCCGCTTCACGGGCGTTGCGGCGGAGGAGCT
>PCRZ01000040.1:974-1480 GCA_002772205.1 Candidatus Jorgensenbacteria bacterium CG23_combo_of_CG06-09_8_20_14_all_54_14
GACCTCGCAGGCGTGGCGGTATCTGCGGGTTCCGCTTGCACCGCGCGCGCGGCATTGCCCTCCCACGTGCTCCTCGCCATGGGGGTGCCGCGCCGCGAGGTGGAGAAGAGCATTCGGGTGAGCTTCGGAGTGGCTACCACTGCGGCGGAGGTACGCGAAGCGGCGCGCCGCTTCGCGCAAATTAACGACATCGTAAGTCGTTAATTGGGGATATGTTTGTTTGCTTGATAGGTGAAGGATGTGCGGTATAATGGATACTATGAACGAACAAAAAATTGGTGCTGAGCGTATGGGTCGAAGCATAAAACAGTACTTTTGGGTCGCGGTGACGGTGGCGGTGTTGGTGGTGGCGTATGCGGCATGGAGCTACGCGCGGACGTACTCGCAGTCGGTGGAACCGTCCTCGTTCCGGAGTTTCTCGGTGACGGGGGAGGGGAAGGCGGTTGCCATTCCTGATATCGCCTCTTTCTCATTCAGCGTGGTGACGGAGGGCGGGAAGGATATCG
>PCRZ01000040.1:1487-2248 GCA_002772205.1 Candidatus Jorgensenbacteria bacterium CG23_combo_of_CG06-09_8_20_14_all_54_14
TCAGAGCGAGAATACCGGAAAGGCCAACGCCGCGGTGGCGTTCGTGAAGGGGGAGGGAGTGGAGGTGAAGGACATAAAAACGCAGGCATACCGCATGGAGCCGCGCTACCAGTACTATGCGTGCAAGACAGGCGCGTGTCCGCCGCCGGAGATCGTCGGGTACACCATCACCCAGGTGGTGGCGGTGAAGGTGCGGGATTTTGCGAAGATCGGCAAGCTCCTCTCCGGGGTTTTGAAGAACGGTGCGAACTCCGTGGCCGATTTTCAATTCAAGGTGGACGATCCGACGGCGGTGCAGGCAGAGGCGCGGGCGGAGGCCATTCAAAAAGCGAGGGCTAAAGCCGAAGAGGTTGCGGGGGCTGCGGGGTTCAGCGTGGGCCGTCTCCTCTCCATTGATGAGGGAGGCGGATATCAGCCCATGTACAGCATGGCGGCGGAATCATTGGATCGTGGCGGGGGACCATCAGCGGTGCCTGCGCCCACCATTGAACCTGGTTCGCAGGAAGTGACGGTGGATGTGACGTTAAGATATGAAATCAGATAGAAAAGCATGAAGCACGAAATCCGAAACTCGAAACAAACGCGGGAAATGGGGAAAATTTGAAACGGGGTTTAAAACATTTTAAATTTAGAATTTTTCAGCCGAAGGCTGATCTCCGCCTAAGGCGGATGCGCCTCTGGAGCACGCCTTTGGCGGAGAATTTGTTTCGAATTTCGATATTCGAATTTCGAATTTTACACAACCATGTCTAAAAAATCTC
>PCRZ01000040.1:2343-7523 GCA_002772205.1 Candidatus Jorgensenbacteria bacterium CG23_combo_of_CG06-09_8_20_14_all_54_14
GCCACCAGTTCCGTGCCCGCGCCGTCTCGCCCCGCGGTGCCGCTCTACAAGCCGGCGCTTGATTACGAGCAGGCGATCATACAGGCAGTGGAGGCCGGGGCGCCTTCCGTGGTTTCCATCGTCATCTCCAAGGATCTCCCGGTCATTGAGCAGTGTCCCGGCAGCCCCTTCGGCGATCTCCCGCCGGAGTTCCGCGATTTCTTCGGCCAGAATTTCCAATTCTCCGTGCCGTGCGAAAAGGGTACCAAACGGCAAGAGGTAGGGGGCGGTACCGGGTTTTTCGTTTCTGCGGACGGGCTGATTCTCACCAACAAGCACGTGGTGGCCGACACTAAAGCCGACTACACGGTGCTCACGAACGACGGGAAGAAGCATGTGGCGCAGGTGCTCGCGCGTGATCCTGTGAACGATTTGGCTATCATCAAGGTGGAGGGTTCAGGGTTCAAGGCGGCGGCTCTCGGAGATTCCGATTCTGTGAAGCTCGGTCAGACCGCGATCGCCATCGGGAACGCGCTCGGGGAGTTCCGGAACACGGTGTCGGTCGGTGTGGTGTCCGGCCTCGCGCGGACGGTGACTGCCTCGGGGCAGGGGATCGGCGCCGAGACCATCCAGGGCGTTATCCAGACCGATGCCGCCATCAACCCGGGAAATTCCGGCGGGCCGCTTCTCAACCTGAAGGGGGAGGTCATTGCCATCAACACCGCGATGGCATCCGGGGCGCAGAGCATCGGTTTTGCGATTCCCATCAACCAGGCGAAGCGCGCCATTGAATCGGTGAAGAGAACGGGGAGCATCAAGACACCCTACATCGGTGTGCGCTACCTGCTTATCAACGAGGATGTGAAGGCGAAACAGAAACTTTCGGTGGACTACGGTGCGCTCGTTCGCGGTACCGAGGACGGCCCGGGCGTGATTCCGGATTCGCCCGCCGCGAAGGCCGGGCTCCAGGCAGAGGACATTATTTTGGAAATCGGCGGCGTGAAAATTGATGCCGAACATTCGTTAAGCTCGCTCATCCAGCGGTACAACGTGGGTGATACGGTGAGCGTGAAAATCCGGCGCGGCGACAAGGAGCTCACGCTCCCCATAACACTGGGGGAGAGGCCAGCAGAATAACTGATAATTTACAACCAACAACTAATATAACAAACGACAATCAAAAATTCAGTATAAATCCGTTCCAATCCGTATAAATCAGTGTCTGAGCGAGCAGAGCGAGCGCAAGAGAGTAGGCGCTAGGCATTGGGCTTTAGGGTTTTTGCGGTGCCTGCTTCAATTTCTTCCATATGGAAGAAATTGAAGCAGAGAGAAACACCCTGATGGACGGGGGTGTTTTGCTCATAATTTCCCGTACCATTATTAGCACTCGCCTATTGAGTTTGCTAATATTGAATAGATTAGTTATATTGTGTAAGGAAGCTTTTTTGTGTTTTCAGATGCGTTTGAGAAGTGTCAGAATGAGAGTAAAATAGTATCGATGCGAATATACGAATGTACTAATGATACAAATTCATATTCGTATAATTCGCATGATTAGTATATTGGTATCGCTACTTTTATGCCCAACTTTCACCGTTTCACCATAAAAGCGCAGGAGGCGCTCCAGAGCGCGCAGGAGTTGGTCTCACGCGAGAACCACGGCGAGCTCCGCGCGCTCCACCTCTTAGCTGCGCTCCTGGAGGACGAGCAGACGCTCGTGCATCCCATGCTCGTGCGCGGTGGCGTGGACCTGGGGGCGCTCGAGCGCGCGCTTGAGGAGACGCTCCATACCATCCCAAAAATTTTCGCCATGGGGGGCGGCGTGGGCCAGCTCTACCTTTCGCAGGAGCTCATGAAAATTCTGGACTATGCCGCCGAGGTGGCCTTAAAGCAGAAGGACGATTTCATCTCCTGCGAGCACCTCCTCCTCGCGCTGGCGGATATTGCCTCGCCCGCCCAGGAGCTCCTCTCGCGCTTTGGGGTGCGGCGCGACACGCTCCTCCGGGTGCTCGCCCAGCTCCGCGGTTCCGTGCGGGTGACCGACGAGATGCCCGAGAGCAAATTCCAGGTGTTGGACAAGTACGCGGTGAACCTGACCGAGAAAGCGCGCGAGGGGAAATTGGATCCCGTGATCGGGCGGGAGGAAGAACTGAAGCGCGTGATGCAGATACTCTCTCGGCGCACGAAGAACAACCCCGTCCTGATCGGCGAGCCGGGTGTGGGGAAGACCGCCATTGTGGAGGGGCTGGCCCAGCTCATTGAAGCCGGCAATGTCCCGGAATCCCTCAAGAATCGCGAGATTATTATGATGGACCTCGGAGCCCTTATCGCGGGGACCAAGTTCCGGGGCGAATTTGAAGACCGCCTGAAGGCGTTCCTCAAAGAGGTGCAGAACTCGCAGGGGCGCCTCCTCCTCTTCATTGACGAGATTCACATGATAGTGGGGGCGGGCGCGGCCGAAGGCGCCGTGGACGCCTCAAACCTTTTGAAACCCGCCCTCGCGCGCGGCGAGCTCCACGCGATAGGCGCAACGACCCTCAAGGAGTACCAAAAATACATCGAGAAGGACGCGGCGCTCGAACGCCGCTTTCAGCCGGTGCTCGTGGACGAACCCTCCATTGAGGATTCCATCACCATCCTCCGCGGCCTCAAGGAAAAGTATGAGATGTACCATGGTCTGAAGATCGCGGATAGCGCCATCATCGCCGCGGTACAGCTTGGGGCGCGCTACATCACCGATCGCTTTCTCCCCGACAAAGCGGTGGACCTTATTGACGAGGCGTCGGCGGCGCGGCGGTTGGAATCCGACAGCACCCCCTCCGATCTGGAGCGGCTCCGACGCGACATCACGCGCCTGGAGGTGGAGCGCTCGGCGCTCGGAAAGGAGCGCGGCAAGAAAAAGGAAGCGCGCGCGAAGGAGGTGGAGCGGGAACTCGGGAAGCTCAAACGCGAAAATGATGTGCTCTCCGCGGAATGGCAGGTGGAGAAACTTGCCTTTGAGAATTTTCAGATGCTCCGGAAGAAAATTGACGCCCTGAAGCACGAGGCGGAGTTCGCCGAGCGCGAGGGAAACCTGGAGCGGGTGGCGCAGATCCGCTACGGGGAGCTCCCTGCGGCGGAGAAAGCGTATTACTCGTTTGAAAAGAATCAGCTCGGTGAAAAAGCGGGCTCGCCTCGCGTTCGCTCCGGTCGTACGTCGCCAGAGGCCTTGACGACAGCGCGCGAAGCGGGCGGGCGCGGGAGAGCGGTGCCGCGACAGCGGTTCATCAAGGAAACGGTGGACGAGGAGGATATTGCCGCAGTGGTCTCGCGCTGGACCGGTATTCCCGTCTCGCGGATGTTGGAATCGGAGATGGAGAGGCTCTCGCGGTTGGAGGAGGAACTTGGGAAGCGCGTGGTGGGGCAGAAGGAGGGTTTGAGCGCGGTCGCGCGCGCATTGCGCCGCTCCCGCACGGGGCTCGCCGATGAGGACCGCCCCGCGGGTTCCTTCATGTTCCTGGGGCCCACCGGCGTGGGAAAGACCGAGCTCGCCCGTGCGCTCGCGGAGTTTATGTTCAACGACGAGAAAGCACTCGTGCGCATTGATATGTCCGAGTACATGGAGCGGCACACGGTCTCGCGCCTCATCGGTTCCCCGCCGGGCTACGTGGGTTACGAAGAGGGAGGGCAGTTGACCGAGCTGGTCCGCCACCGCCCGTACAATTTGATCCTCTTTGATGAGGTGGAAAAGGCGCACCCCGAGGTATTCAACATCCTTCTCCAGATACTGGACAACGGGCGCCTGACCGATGCGAAGGGGAAAGTGGTGAATTTCAAGAATAGTATCATCATTTTGACCTCCAATGTGGGGGGTGAGTATTTCCGCGAGCTTTCCATCTTGGGGTTCAGCGGCGCCTCGGATGTGGAGGAGCGGGAAGTGAAACAGGAGGAATTCCGCGAGCGGGTCCGCGTGGCGCTCCGGGAGACCTTCAAGCCGGAGTTTCTGAACCGGCTGGATGAGATAGTCATTTTCAACGCCCTGACCCCGGGAGACATTGAGAAGATCGTAAACATCCAGCTCGGGAAGCTCGCCGACCGCCTCCGGGAGAAGGGGATGGAGCTCGCGGTGAAGCCGGAGGTGCGCCGCTACCTCGTGGCACACGGATTTGACCCCGACTTCGGCGCGCGCCCCCTGAAGCGCCTCATTGAGAAGGTCATTGTGGATGCGGTGGCAGAGCGCCTCGTGAAGGGTACCGCAAAGAATGCAAAACACGTTTCGGTTTCATTGGGTAAGTCGGACCGCGTGGAAGTCGCTCTTTAGCGCCGCGGCGGTGGCGGCCGCGGGGGCGCTCCTTACCGCACCGCCCTTCGCGTGGTGGCGATTCCTCGCGGCCGCCGCGGTGGTCGCGGCGGTCTACGGGATCGCGCTCCGGGGGGTAGTGAAGCGAAGCTCTACTACCCCCCTCCGCGGGGCGGGGCGCGGGATTCGCGCGTTCTGGGTGCTCACGGGGCTCGCGGCGGCGGCGGCGGCGGCGCTTTTCTCTCCCGCGCTCGCGCCTCTCATCGTGTTTTCCCGCGGGGCATTCGTGCTCCTCTTGGGACTTCTTGCGTTCCTTTCCGTGGGGGATGCGCGCGCGCTCTTCGGCGCGGGAAGGGTCGCGGGCGGGGTGTTGGGTGCGGCGCTCACCTTCTCGTCCGCGTTCATCTACTTCGCGTTCCTCGTTCCCCTCGCCTCCTTCCCCGCGTTTTTGTTTTTGCTCACCCTCGGGCTTTTTTTTGCTCTCGCGCTCCTCGCGGGCGAGACATTCGCCGCATCTGGCGGTTTCCAGCCCCGCACCGCGCTCCTTGGTGGGGGTGCGGTGGGACTCCTAGGTGTGGAGATCGCCCTGCTCCTCACCTTTCTTTCTCTCGGGTCTTTAGCCCTCGCGCTCCTATTTTCCTTCATCATGTTTTTTATTGTCTGGGCGGCGGCAGCCGCGGGACGGGGAAAATTTAGTCCACGTCTTGCCCTTTGTGGGATGATGTTCTTCCTCGCGCTTGCCGCCCTTGTGCTCGCTTTTTTTGTGTAGATTAGGGTTTGGTGTGGGGTCAAGCGCTGTCATCCCTGCGGGAGATCTCTTGAAGTAAGACAACGCCCGGACACTTCCATAAAATATGATGCCTCAATTTATACTCATATGCGTACAAATTGAGGCATTATTTTTTTAAGACATTTTATCCTG
>PCRZ01000032.1 GCA_002772205.1 Candidatus Jorgensenbacteria bacterium CG23_combo_of_CG06-09_8_20_14_all_54_14
CCCGTAGTCAACCGCAGGTTGTACTATCGGGGTTCTTTGGCAGTTTTTAAGTTCAGGATTTCGGTTCCCTCCTTCGTCCTGAGCTTGTCGAAGGACTTCGGACGGGCAGGCGGAATTTTTGGCCAGATCCTCGCTCCGACACAAGGTCGGAGCAAAATGGGTTCGAACTATCTTAAGAATAGTCCACCAGATAGGAAAGGTCAACTCCAGTGGACACGGCCGGAGTTTTATTGTGGCCATTTCCGCTTACGCGCGGGTTTTTATTGCAAAGAATTTTTGTTCAAACCTTGCCCGTCTCCTTAAAATTTCTTCCGAGTATTTTCCGTTGCGCGGTGTCAGATTTTCATAATTTTTAAGCAACAGCTTGGCGCGTTCCCGTTTCATAGTGCGGAGATATGGTATGACTTGGGAGAGAGTACTGAGTGCCTGGCGAGAGTACACTTGATATCCATAACTTGGCGTCCATTTTCGGTTGGCGGCACGTTTGTTTGTTATGTTCCCCGCTCCCACCGTTTTCAAAACCCACTGGAGCATACCGAGGTCGGTGTTGCTTATGGTTATCGCAGCGTAACGTTGTTCTCCACGCCGTTTTCTTGTGAGTGCCACAGTTCCCTCACCATCAATTATGCCAGCAAGGTATCCCGCTTCTGCGGGCGTTAGTTTTCGGACTGTTTTATATTTAATTTTTGCCACTTTCGTTGTGGAGGCGGAGGGATTGAACCCTCTTCCAAGAGTTCTTCCGGAAACCATCTACAGGTTTAGTCCTTCGATAAACTCAGGACAGATTGGTTCTGTGATTTAGTTCTCAACTACTGAACCGGCTTGCCGAGAACGAGCCCCATTATTACACCGGTGATTCTCTATGAGACATCAAGAGCCGATGCCCTCCTACGCTAAAGCTTCGGAGGGGACCCCCTGCGCTACGCGTACCCGTTCGATAAACTCAGGGTAAGCTGAGCCTGTCGAAGCTTAAGCGAGCGCAGGAGCTGCAACATTTCTGTTGGCAGTTGTTAGTTTTGATGGGTTTTACGGGCCCATCGATCCGGCCTGCAATTTCCGAAAAATGATCCTTGTCGAGACATGCGCCCCCTCTTCGGTTTTGTAGGTGGTACTGCTCGCGACGTTAGAAACCCTCTCTAATCTCTCGTGCTACCTCCCTTTTCCTGATAATGTCCCGTTTATCCGCTTTCTTGCGGTTTCGCCCGAGTCCAATCTCCACCTTAATTTTGCCGTTCTTATGGTACATCTTCAGCGGCACGAGGGTCAATCCTTTCTCCTTTGTTTTTCCGATTAGGGCGCTGATCTCAGAGCGGTTCAGGAGGAGGCGGCGCGTCCGTTTCGGGTCGTAGCCGGACGGAGTGTTGTTCGGTTGATAGGGTGGAATGTCCAGATTTACGAGCCACGCTTCTCCATTGCGAATAATCGCGTGCGCCCCGGCGAGATTTGCGCGTCCGGCCGCGACGGATTTCACCTCAAATCCTTTGAGTTCAATTCCCGCCTCAAACTTCTCAAAGATCTCATAGTCGAATGTGGCGCGTCTATTGACGGCGAGTTCGCTCATATAATGTAGTTTCAGAGTAGTTCAAAAACAGCTAAAATTCCATTTTTTGAAGAGATGGGCAGTGAAGAAGAAAAAGTTTTTTTGGGCATAACAGAAAAAAAATTCTTTCGCTCCTTTCTTAGGAAAAAGATAAAAAATGTTCGTCTTGTGGAGGTCTCAAAATGAGGCCTCTTTTTATTTGCCGCCGATGAAAGTACAATTCTATCAAAGACCGCATGTCGCAATTCTACAACCCCAAGCGTTCGCGGAATCTCTACGACGAAAATAAGCATGAGCCGTACCGCCTGAGCCGGTCCAAGATAGAGCTGTTTATGAAGTGCCCTCGCTGTTTCTACCTTGACCGGCGCCTCGGCGTGGGCCAGCCGCCCGGGCCGCCGTTCAGTTTGAACTCGGCCGTAGACCTGCTCCTCAAAAAAGAGTTTGATATCCACCGCGCGGCGGGCGAGCCCCACCCCCTCATGGCCGCCTACGGCGTGGACGCGGTGCCTTTCGCGCACGAGAAGATGGATGAATGGCGCGATTCGCTGGGCGGCGGCATCACCTACCTCCACGAGCCGACGAACCTCCTCATCACGGGCGGCGTGGACGATGTGTGGGTGAATCCCCAAGGCGAGCTCATCATCGTGGATTACAAGGCGACCGCAAAGAGCAGCGAGGTCAATATAGACGCCGAATGGCAGATCGCCTACAAGCGCCAGATGGAACTGTACCAGTGGCTGTTCCGAAAGAACGGATTCAAGGTGTCGCCGATCGGCTACTTCGTCTACGTGAACGGAAAAATTGACCGGCGGGCGTTTGATGGGAAACTGGAATTTGAGGTTAAGCTCATTCCGTACGAGGGGCGGGATATGTGGGTTGAGGGAGTCATTGGGAAAATCCATGCGTGCCTCGCGAGCGATGAGCTCCCCGAAGCGGGCGCGGAATGCGATTTTTGTGCGTATCGCCGCGCCGCGTGCGGCTTGGAGCACGGGCTGAAACAGATATAAATGGAATGCGTGAAAAGGTTATAAAACTTCTTAAGTCACTTATTCCTGCTGGTACGCCGGTTGTGGTGTCGGTGCCGGAGGACGAACGCTTCGGCCACTACACGACGAACGTGGCCTTCGCGCTTGCAAAGGCGGAGCATGTTGCGCCTCTGGCGGTTGCGGGGCGGCTCGTGGGGGAACTCATGCGCCGCGGGAAAGATTTTTTCGCGCGGGTGGAGGCAAAGGCGCCCGGGTTCGTGAATGTGTGGCTCGCGCCCGATGTGCTTCAGCGCAACGTGATTGAAATCGTGAAGCGCGGTGCAAAATTCGGCGCGTCGCGCGCGCTGGCTAAAGAGAAGATACAGGTGGAATTCGTCTCCGCGAATCCCACAGGGCCGCTGACCCTCGCGAACGGCCGCGGCGGTTTCTTGGGGGACGCGCTGGCGAACGTGCTCGCGTTTGTGGGGGCGAAGGTGGAGCGCGAGTACTACGTGAACAACACTGGCAACCAGATCGCGGCTCTCGGCAAGTCGCTCACGGTTGCCCTAGGTTTAAACCTAAGGCAACGAGCGCCCGACGAGAAACTGTACCAAGGGGAGTATGTGAAAGCATGGGCCGCCGTGCACGCGCGGTACGCGGAGCAGTGGAAGAACGATCCCACAAAACTCGGCGAAGCGGCCGCGCGCGATTTCCTGAAGTCCATCAAACAAACACTCGCGAAAAAAGCGCATATCCGCTTTGACCGTTTTACCTCGGAGAAGAGAATCTATCAAAAGAAATACCCCACGCGCGCCCTCGCGCTTTTCAAAAAGAAGGGCGTGGTGCGTAAAAAGGATGGTGCTGTGTGGCTCAAGACCACTGCGTACGGCGATGACAAAGACCGGGTACTCATTACCAGCAATGGCGAGCCGACCTATTTCTTCGCTGACGCGGGACATTATTTGGAAACGAAACGGCGCGGTTTCACTACGAAAATAAACATTTTGGGGCCCGACCATTACGGTTACAAGGCGCGCATCCAGGCGGCGGCGCAACTCCTCGGGCTCAAGCGTTCGGAGGTCATCATCACGCAGGCGCTCCTCCTCGTGCGCGGCGGAAAAGAGGTGAAAATGTCCAAGCGCCGCGGTGAGTTCGTAACGTTTGAGGAAATGGTTGATGAGGTGGGCGCAGACGCGGCCCGATTCCTTTCTCTTTCCATCTCGCCAGATACCCACATCAATTTTGATCTGGATCTCGCCAAGGAGCGTTCCATAAAGAACCCCGTGTACTACGCGCAGTACGCATACGTGAGAGCCAAAGGAATACTCAAAAAACTTACAACTTACAACCTAAAACTTAAAACGGTAAAAGAGAAAGCATTAAAATGTTTGAATACGCCGGAGGACATGCGACTCATACTGAAACTTTTGGAATTTCCCGCAGTGGTGGAAGATACCGCACGCGATTACCAGGTGCACCGTCTCCCACGCTATGCGCTGGAGCTTGCGCGGGCGTTCCATAATTTTTATGAGAAGGAACGGGTTGTCGGGGAAACGCCCGAGGTAGCGCTCGCCCGCGCGGCACTCGTCAACGCGACCGGAATCGTCCTCAAAAACCTCTTCGGGCTCCTCGGAATCTCTGCACCGGAGAAAATGTGAAGCTCTGCGGAGTGGTAACACACACTTTTCTATTAAACGGATTTCCGCAGAGCGCCTGCCTGCCGGCGGGCAGGGAACCCTGCACCGCTCCGACCAAAGTCGGAGCGGTGTGTGGGCAGCGCACCGTTTTTTCATTTGTCGGAGCGGCTTTTTTTCTGTAAGATAGGTCTATTATGTTCTTCAGCGAGGAAGAATTCTCACTCCCTAAAACGGAAGAAAAGGTGCTCGCGTGGTGGCGCGCAGACAATACTTTTCAAAAATCGGTAGCCCTTCGGCAAGCTCAGGGCAAAAAACACTTTGTGTTTTTTGAGGGGCCGCCTACCGCGAACGGCCAGCCCGGCATCCACCACGTGCTCGCCCGCGTGTTCAAAGATGTGGTGCTCCGCTACAAGACCATGCGGGGTTTCCACGTGCCGCGGAAGGGCGGCTGGGACACCCACGGCCTCCCCGTGGAGATTGAAGTGGAAAAAGAGCTGGGATTGAAGACCAAAAAAGATGTTGAACGGTACGGCATCGCCGCATTCAACGCGAAGTGTAAGGAATCGGTGTGGAAGTACAAGGACGAGTGGGAACGCCTCACGGAGCGCATCGGCTTTTGGCTGGATCTCAAAAATCCGTACATTACCTACGGGAATTCCTACATGGAATCGCTTTGGGGCATTTTTAAGGAGGTTTGGGGGAAAAAACTATTTTACCAGGGGCACAAGGTGGTGCCGTGGTGCACGCGGTGCGGTACGGGACTCTCCTCGCACGAGGTTGCGCAGGGATATCGCGAGGTGACAGAGAATTCGGTATACCTAAAATTCAAACTCAAACCGGGGCAGAAAATAGCCATTCGGCAGGCTCAGGGCGGGGGCGGTTTCACAACCGACGGAAAAACCTACATTCTCTCGTGGACCACGACGCCGTGGACATTGCCGGGGAACGCGGCGTTGGCGGTGGGGAAGGATATTGAATATAACGTCATTGATCAAAAAGGCGTTGATGGAAAAGAGAAATGGATTGTTGCCGGTGCGCGCCGAGGAGCTGTGCTTAGAGATGTTGGAGAAGCGGCTGTGGCGATAATCAATCCGCCTGCATTGAAAGGGAAAGGATTGGTCGGTTTGGAATACGAGCCGCTTTTTGACGTAAGACCGCTCCAATCAAAAACTTCCCGCAAAGTTTACGCCGCGGACTTCGTGACCACGACCGATGGTACCGGTGTGGTGCATATCGCGCCGATGTACGGCGAAGATGACTATCAGTTGGGAAAGCGCGAAAATTTACCGCAACATCATACCGTAGATGAACAAGGGAAATTCACCGCCGACGTGCAGGGCTTCGCGGGACTGTACGTGAAGGCGAAGGAAACAGAGAAAAAAATCCTTAGCTATCTACAAACTACAAACCACTTACTACAAACTACTCCCTACACCCACGACTACCCTTTTTGCTGGCGGTGCGACACCCCACTCCTCTACTACGCGCGCGATTCTTGGTTCATCGCGATGAGCAAGCTCCGCGGGGAACTTTTGAAGGAGAACGAGCGCATCAATTGGATCCCGGAGCACCTCCGCGAGGGGCGCTTCGGCGAGTGGCTCCGCGAGGTGAAGGATTGGGCCATCTCCCGCGAGCGCTACTGGGGCACGCCGCTCCCCATCTGGCGATGCGCGAAGTGTGGCCACACCCACGCGGTGGGGAGCGTTGAGGAATTGGAGAAATTGCAGGGGAAGCGCACAAACCGCTACCTTCTCATGCGCCACGGGCAGGCGGAGAGCAATATCACGAATGTGGTGAGCCATTGGCCGGAGCGCGTGAAATACTATCTCACGCTGGGAGGGCGGGTCCAAATAGAAAAACTTCTCCGGCAGTGGCGGTATGGAAAAGTGGATTATATTTTTACTTCGGATATGACCCGCACGAAGGAAACGGAGCAAATGCTCGCGGAAACATTCAGGGGGGAGCGTGTAGTCCTTGACCCGCGCCTCCGCGAGATAGATACGGGCGCTTTTGAGGGTAAGGACCTCGCGGAGTACCACGCTAATTTTGCTTCGGACCTGGAGAAGTTCACGAAGCGTTTGCCGGGTGTAGAAACGCTCACAGACGTGCGGAAACGTGTTTATGGGTTCATTCATGAGATAGAGGCGAAGCATAAGGGAAAGACCATCGTCGTCGTAAGCCATGACTACCCCCTCTGGATGCTTGAATCGGCAATGCGCGGATGGACCGACGAAGAAGCGGTCGCGGCGAAACATACGCGGGGAGGCGATTTCTATCGGAATGGGGAAGTGCGCGAGATACCCTTCCGCCGCGTGCCGCGCGATGAAACGGGGCGCATGGATCTCCACCGGCCCTACATTGATGAAATAACATTCCCGTGCGGGGAGTGCGGCGGCGAGATGCGGCGCATCCCCGAGGTGGCGGACGTCTGGTTTGATTCGGGGGCGATGCCGTTCGCTCAAGACGCGGATTCACGCGGATTGAAGACGGATAAACGCGGATTGAAGATCAGCGTAAATCAGCTCATACATCAGCGTAAATCAGCGTCAGGTTACCCGGCGGATTTCATCAGCGAGGGTGTGGACCAGACGCGCGGGTGGTTCTACACGCTTCTCGCCATTGGGGTTTTGATGGGGAAGGGCACGCCCTACCGGAATGTCATCTCACTGGGCCTCGTGCTGGATAAGAACGGGCAGAAGATGTCCAAATCCAAGGGGAATGTGGTGGATCCGTGGGCGATGGTGGAAAAATACGGCGCGGATGCGGTGCGGTGGTACTGCTACACCGTGAACCCGCCCGGCGAGCCAAAAAAATTTGACGAGAATGAGCTCGCGAAGGTCTTGCGCCAGTTCGTGCTCATGATCTATAACTCGCTCGTGTTTTATAGAACCTATGCCGTAGAAAACTTAAAACTTAAAACTCAAAACTTAAAACATGAGAATAAGAATTATGCACTGAAGTCAGAACATATTTTGGATAAATGGATTTTGGCGCGGCTCGGCGAGGTGACGGCGTCGGCGACCGCAATGATGGATGCGTACGATATCGGCGGTGCGGCGCGAGCCATTGAGGATTTTGCTGGTGATCTCTCGCGGTGGTATATCCGCCGCTCGCGTGAAAGGTTTCAATCTGCCCACAGAAGCTTTAGCGAAGGCGGGTCTGCAGTCGCCAAGGGCTCTGGCGAACAGGCAGTTAGGGAGGACCATGAGAATGCCACGCGCACGCTTAGGTTTGTGTTGTTGGAATTGAGCAAGCTCCTCGCTCCCTTCATGCCGTTCTTCGCGGAGGCGCTCTACCAATCGCTAAAAGCTGACAGCTATAAGCTAAAAGCCTCTGTCCATCTGGAGGATTGGCCAAAAATGAACTCACAACCCACAACCCACAACTCACAACTTTTGAAAGACATGGTTGAAATTCGGCGGCTGGCAAGCTTAGCGCTCGCGGAGCGGGAGAAGGCGGGGATACGGGTGAGGCAGCCGGTCGCGGAGCTGAAACTTAAAACTCCCGCCTTCGCCTGCCTGCCCGCAGAAGCTTTGGCGCAGGCGGGGCTACGGATGGGCAGGCAAAACTCAAAACTAAAAACTGAAACGGAGCTATTGGATATTTTGAAAGACGAAGTGAATGTGAAGGAAATTGTATTTGATGAAAACATTAAGAATGAAGTTGAATTAGACACTACGCTCACCCACGAGCTTTTGGAGGAGGGGTGGCTGCGCGACCTCACGCGCGCGGTGCAGGGCCTGCGGCAGGATGCTGGGTGCGAGCCGAAGGATGCCATTCATCTCTATGCGGAGGTGCCGCCGGAACTCCGCCATGTGATTGAAAAGAACGCAGAACAATTCAAGTGCGCGGTGAATGCGAAATTCGTAGAGTACAAAAAAACCGGGCACTTTGGCGCGGAGCTGGAAACAAAGATTGGTGAGTGGCCGGTGTGGCTGGCCCTGAAGAAGGGGTAGGATAGCGTTACCCGAAGTTTCGGGCCCCGGCCTGGATAGCGTAGAACACCTCATCGCGCTCCCCCGTATCCTCAATGGTTACCAGCTTTTCCTCATAAATTCTCTCGAGGATCTTTTTCGTTTTACCGTAGATAGCGGCTACCTCGAACTGCTTCACGCGGGTCGCGTAGCGCTCAAACATATCAAGCTGGTTGATGGTCTCCTCGAGGATCTGGAACTGGACGGGGTGGTTCCCCAGCGCGCGGTGTTTCTTCTCGAGCCAGAGCTCCGCGAGCTCCCTGATAGTCTTCGCGTCGGCGCCTACCACCACGTGGGGGATCTTGGCGAGCTCACCCCTCACGTTGAGATGCTCCGAGGCGAAGTACTTCACCTTAGTGAGTTCCCCACGGTCGATCTCCTCCCGGATGCGCGCGAACTTCGCCTCGGTGTCGGGACTGAAGGTTGCGTCGATGGCGAGCGCGAGGTATGAGGCAGAAGCGGGACTCTCCTGGAACTCCACGATGCTGTCCACGCCGTTTCTGATGTCGTCGTAGCGGGACGGCTTGATGGTGGTGGCATCGGGGCCGAACCACTCGGAGAGCTCCGCGTGCTCGTGGATGATGGCCTCGAAGATAGTCGCGAGCTTCTTCGCCTCTTTCTGCTCTGGAGAATCTGAGCGCTCGAACGCACGTTCTTTTTCCTCCACGTAGGCAATATCCCTGGCCACGTTTTCGGGCCCGTATAGGTCTGCGAATCGTTCCGGTTTAATGGCGTCCCCCGCGAAGGTTCTCTTGGCCTGCGTGTATGCCTGGTCGATGGTGATGTGGTCGAATACTTGGGATTCCAGGTTCTCCCTCATGCTAAAAGAGACCCACCCTTTCTTTCACCTCCGCAAGTTTCTTTTCCGCGACTGCGTTCGCTTTTTTATTGCCCGCGGCGAGGATAGCTTTGAGCTTTGAGTTTTGCCTGCCCGTCCGTAGTCCCGCCTGCGCCAAAGCTTCTGCGGGCAGGCAGGCGAAGGCGGGAGCTTTGAGCGTCTTTTTCTTCGCTTGAAACGGTGCGAGGGCTTTTATTACCGTTTCTGCAAGGTCCCTTTTGAATTCCGCGTATCCCTTGTTTTTATACCGCGCTACAGTTAACTGTAGCGCCTCGCTGGAGAGCGCTTCGTGGATTTTGAGAAGATTGCTTATACCCGGTTTTGTGTCCGGCGCGTACCTCACCTCTTTCCCCGAGTCCGTCGTCGCGCGGGCAAGTTTCTCGCGTATTGCGGCGGGGGAGTCGTCGAGGAAAAGGCATCCCGCGGGGCGCGATTTGGACATTTTCTTTGTCGGATCGTCCAAGCTCATGAGGCGTGGGACTTTGGTGAGAAGGGATTGGGGCTCCACGAATGTTTTTCCCCCGCCTGCGCGGGCAGGGAACTTCGCGTTGAACTTGCGGGCGAGGGTACGCGTGAGTTCTAAGTGCTGGAGTTGGTCCTCTCCCACCGGCACGTATTTTGCGCCGTAGAGAAGAATGTCCGCGGCCATGAGGACGGGATAGTCAAAGAGACCAACGTTCGCGCTTTCGGCGCCGGTTTTGGATTTTTCCTTGAACTGCGTCATGCGGCGGAGCTCACCAAGCGGTGTGATAATATTCAAAATCCACGTGAGTTCCGCGTGGGCGGGGATAGCTGATTGTACGAAAATCGTTGATTTTTTGGGGTCTATGCCCGCGGCGAGGTAGGAGAGCGCCAAATCCAAAACCTGCTTCGGTTTTTCCTTTGGCTCGTAGTCCTCCGTGAGCGAGTGTAAATCCGCCACGAAAAAGTAGCACCGGTATTTGCCGGAATTCTGAAGCTCCACGAAGTTTTTGAGCGCCCCAAGGTAGTTCCCGAGGTGGAGTTGCCCCGAGGGCTGTATGCCGGAGATGAGGATAGGTTTTTTGGTATCCATATTTTTCTTATTGTATACTACGTTTCCCTCCTTTGCACCTTCCTTTTCGCATCGCACCTTCCTAATTTGTATTTCCCATCCGTACTTCCCGTTTACACCTCGCGTTCCCGTATTGTTCGTGGTTTCCTCAAAATTTCCCATATGGTAAAATTTGAGGCATGGGGAAAACCTCAGTTGACGCGCGGAGACACGTGAGGGAGTTAGGGCAGTTTTTTACTGATGTGAACTCGGTAGCCGAGGCGATAGTGGATGAATTTATCAAGGCGCGGAAAAAGAAAAAGTATCTCAAGCAGAGTTTAAAGAGGTTTATCGAGAAAGGCCTCATCGAGAGACAGAGAGGGAGGCTTTCTGTTACGAGAAAAGGGGCCGCCTTTTTCGGGCGCATCGCGGTCAAGGAAGAGTTTCGAGGTGCTCGGTCGTGGGATGGGAAATGGCGCCTCATCGCTTTTGATGTACCGGTGAACGCAGACAAAAAACGTTACCAATTGCGGAGCCTCCTGAAGGAGTTTGGATTCTACCAACTGCAGAAAAGTGTTTGGATTTACCCAAGCTACCTCGAGGAGAAGTTCTGGAAACTTTTGGTGGATTTAGAGTTAGACCGATACTGCAAGATAATGATCGTGGAATTTTTAGAAGGGGATGCGGAGGTGAGACACCACTTCAAGCAAGTGGTGGAGTCCCGATAACTTGGGGGTTGTGATGCGCCTCAAAATCTCCAGGCGTGATGTCGAGGTCCTTCTTGCCCTCGATTGTGAGGATTGTTGAGAGACGTTTGCTTTCAGCAATCGCCTTGAGCGCCTCCGTAATTTTCCAGAGATTCAGACGTATCCATATCATCCATATGGCCGCGAAGGAAATCTCGAGAAAACTGACGACGACAACTACCATCGTCAATGCTCCAAAAACTGTGAGAGTATCCATGGTAACCTCCATATGATTTGCAAAGAAGCCATGACAGAGAAGATTTTCCCCCCGTCTCCGCTCCCTCGCGGTTTATTTTTCAAACCTTATTTAGATTCTGCTTGGAGTATAGCATACTACTAATTTGTCAAATGCCCAAAAACCCGCTAAAATAGCGGGTTTTTCATTCGTACCATTAGTGAGTTATTCGTGTGTATTCGTGTTTTAGATCTCAATAATGACGGGCAACACCATTGGGCGTCTTTTTGTCTTAGTGAAAATAAACTGCCCTATCTGGTCGCGGATGAGCGTCTTCAGATAGTCCGCATCCAGTTCCCCGCGCCGCGGGATGCGCGAGATGATGCCGCGGATGCGCTTCCGGATATCTTCCAGGATACCCTGATTTTCCCTGAGGTAGATGAAGCCGCGCGAGATGATATCGGGGTTCTTCAGGATGCGGCCGTTCTGCTTGGAGAGAGTGGTGATGATGACGAGCATGCCTTCCTGCGCGAGCGTGAGGCGGTCCCGCAGAACCACCTCGCCTACATCGCCCACACCAAGCCCGTCCACCATTACGTAGTAGGCAGGCACCTTCTCGTTGGTCACTATAACGGAATCCTTGCGGAACTCCACCACCATGCCGTTGTCAGCGATGGCAGTGCGCTCCGGCGGGAGCCCCAGCACCTCCTGGGCGAGCTTCGCGTTCCGCCACCGCATGAAGTAGTAGCCGTGGATGGGGAGGAAGAACCGCGGCTTTACGAGCTTCATCACCGCCTTCAATTCCTCCTGCGGGGCATGGCCGGAGGAATGGATGTCCAGCATCTTGTGGTGGAAAATGATGGCGCCCTGCCGCGCGAGGTTGTCCTTCAAATTTTGCACGCTCCGCTCGTTCCCCGGCACGACGGACGAGGAAAGGATGATGGTGTCGCCCTGGCGGATGCGAATCTGCTTGTGTTCGCCGTTCGCGACGCGCATCAAGCTCGCGTTCGGTTCCCCCTGGGCGCCCGTGGAAAGGATGAGCACCTTGTTGTCCTTGTATTTCCCGATTTCTTCCAGGGGAATGAGGACGCCCTTCCCGATCTTCAGATACCCGAGCCGCTGGGCGATCTGGATATTGTTCTTCATTGAGAAGCCCGAGACGGCCACCTTGCGGCCAAGCCGCTCGGCGATCTTAATGATCTCCCCGAGCCGGTCCAGGAGCGAAGCGAAGGTAGCTACAATGATGCGCCCCTCCGCCGCCTTGAAGAGTTTTTCCAGCTCCGTTTCCACCACCCGCTCCGAGACGGAGTAGCCGGGGACCTCGGCACCGGTGGAGTCCAACATTAGTGTGTGAATGCCTTCCTCACCCACTTTTTTCCAAATATCCAAACCCTTCGGTTTCCCCTCGTGGTCGTAATCAAACTTGAACTCGCCGGGGTGGACGATGTTTCCCACCGGCGTGCGGATGATCATCCCCACGCCCTCGGGGATGTTGTGCACCACATCAAAGAATGTGACGGCGAAATGCTTCCCCAGAATTTTAGTGTCGCCCCCCCTCACGAGTTCAAAGCGCGGCTTCGGAGAGTTGGGGAAATCGTCCTGCCGCTTCATCACGATCTCCTTGGTAAGTTCTGTGGTGTAGATCACCGGGTTCCCGAGCTTGTCCAGGAGGTAGGGGATGGCGCCGATGTGGTCGTAGTGGCCGTGGGTGATGATGATGCCGCGGATGCGGTCTTTCTTCCCCTCAAGGTAGGTGACGTTGGGGATGATGTAGTCAATGCCCGGCGTTTCCTCCTCGGGGAACTGGAGCCCTACGTCCACGATGAGAATCTCGTCGCGGTACTCGAAGAACATCATGTTGCGGCCGATCTCCTCAAGCCCTCCCAAAGCGACCCACCGCAGTGCGTCGGCGTCGTGCGGCGTTGAAGCTACCACCCCTGTTTTTGCAACCAAGTGCGGCGCACCCCTCCGGCGCGCGTGCGGCATTCTGTTTTCCATGTGATGTGCGTACATAAGACCTTTTTTGTTTGACTGATATCTTCGGTATCCTTGCGGTGGGCGAGAGAGGATTTGAACCTCCACGGCCTTGCGGCCACTAGGCCCTGAACCTAGCGCGTCTGCCGGTTCCGCCACTCGCCCAATATTTTCATCGTACTAGATAGTGCAGGGTAATTCTGCTCCCGATTTCTTTCCAAGAAATCGAGGATCCTCGATTTTCTCATCCACGACAAAAGTCGGGAGGAAAATCGGGACAATTTCGCCACCTCGGCATTTTTTTGTTTGGTTCAGGATGGTTTTCCGCGCCCGTCTCGCGCGCGCCGAATGGCGCAGGTGAGATTGCTTACTTTGGGCGAGGGGAATGCGATTTGGAGAAGCGCAAGAAGGTTGCAGTAAGGGTACCCTACTCCCTCCCGCGGCGTCAACCCCGTTAGAAGCCGCCCCGCCGAAGGCGCGGCTACGGCCGCCTTGGGGCGACCTGCTTCTAACGGCGTCAACCCCGCCACTCTTAGTTGTTATTAGTTATAAGTCATCGGTTATCGGTTACTGTAGCACCCTCACCCGCGCCACGTTCCACTCGGCGATGTTTTGGAAACGGTCTGCGGGGGTAACGATCATCGGGAGTTTCAACCCCTCCAGTGTGTCGCGGTGGATATAGAGGTAGGGGAGGGAGAAGAGGAATGCCGCGGGGTGGTCCTCGGAGATCTGCGCGGCGATGCGCTCGAGATTTTTGGCGCGTTTTTCCGCGTCGCCCGTTTGGCGGTTCATCTCAAGGAGCCGATCCACCTCTGCATTTTGGTAGAGGGAGAGGTTCAGGCCCGGCGCGAGGCGTTCCGCGGAGTGCCAGAAGGGGAAAAGATCGTCGGGGTTTTCCAGGGTGTTGCCGAAGAGGAGAAGCTCATAGTTCCGCCCGCGCACCACCGTATCCGCAAAATCATTTGGGGGAGCGGTTACGATGTTCACTGGGGCGATGCCCACCGCGTTCCAGTCATTCTTAATGAGCTCGGCGGTTTTCTGGAGTGCGGGAATCTGTGGGACCGCGAGCGTGAGACCTTTATCGTCCACTTTGGCGGCCGCGAGCGCTTCGCGCGCCACCGCTGGATCGTAGGGGGGCGGCGCCTCGTTGCCCGCGAGCCAGGGGGAGGCCGTGGGCGTTCCCTCGTCGCCGAATGCGTCACGTATGATGCGGTCGCGGTCGATGGATTCCGAGAGCGCCCGCCGGAAATTCCTATCCTTGAGTGACGGTTTGGCGGTCTGGTTCATAAAAATAGTGTAGGAGCGCGGCATGGGGATCCGCTCGGTGACCGATGCCGCAAAAGTGGGAGCTCCGGAGGAGGGGGGGAGCGAGAGCCCGAACCCATCCACGCGGCGAAGGCGAAACGCATCCTGGAGCGCATTGCCGTCGGGGAAGAAGCGGAAGTAGAAATCTTGGATGAAGGGGGGAGCGCCGCGGTGCCGCTCGTTGGGGATGAGATGGTATTCCGTGATGAATCCGTCGCGTCGCTTATCATAGCCCGCCACGCGGTAGGGGCCGCTCCCAACCGGCTCAAGGTTATAGGAAGAGAGGTAGAGATTTGCTGGAGGGATGGTACCGAAGATGTGGGAGGGGATCACCGGAAGCCGCGCGAGCGTCTCGTGGAAAAAAGAAAATGGCGAGGGAAGCGTGAACGTCACCTGGAGTTCGCTCACCCGTTCGGCGACCACCCCGCGCCAGCTCGCCGCGAGCGGCGAGTGCACGTCGGGGTCCTGGATCATCTTTACGGTGAACGCCACATCGTCGCTCGTGAGGGGCGCGCCGTCCTCCCACGTGAGGTCCTCGGCGAGCTTCACCGTGTAGGTGTGGGATTCGGCGTCCGCCTCTATGGTGGTTGTGAAGTCGGTTAGGCGGCTGTAAATGAGCATGGAGAGGTCCTGGTCGGCGGGGTTTGCGGAGAGTATCGGGTTCAGTGCGATGGGTTGCCCCACCACCCCCTCGCGGTAGGACCCGGCCGCCACCGGGATCCATGCCGAGTGGGTCTGGATAGCGAGCGCGGTGCGGGCAACTCCCGCCAGTAAGAACACCGCCGTCGCGGCAATCGCGAGAGTCCGCTCCCGCGGGTAGAGCGCGTGGAGCATATGGAATAAACGATTCATGCCCGGTAGTAGAAACTCGATGGATGATTGCTGATTATCGCCGTTTCTTTGTTATTTTTAATACAGTTTGCGGCGTGGTGCCCCTTTCCTGTTTCTCAAGTCCGCCTCACGCGGACTAATCAAATTTTCACTACAGGGCGCGCGCACGTTTCTATCTTGTGAGGAAAAGGTTTGCAAGCGCCAGCGCCGCGAAGAGGACCGCAGCAACAATAGTACCCCAGAAGATAGCCCGCTCAAGGCCGCGCCGCGTTTGGTAGGGGGTGCCGCCGGCGCCGCCAAAAACGCCTCCGAGCCCCGCGGAGCGCTCCTGGAGGAGAATCAGCATAATGAGGATAAGGGAAACGACGATTTGGGCGATGATGAGCATACCCGGTGCTACAACTTTGTGTTGGTATGATTTTAGCAGTTTAGCTAAGAGTTCTTGACCCCTTGTGGTTCGTTAGTGTTTTTTCCGCGCGAATCCCAGGATGAGATTCACCGCGCACATGAGGAGCGTGGCGAGGAGGAGCGCGGGATACCCTTGGATGGTAACCTGCGGGGAGAGCACGTCAAGAAGGTAGAGGGTGAGCGCATTGATGACAATAACGAAGAGACCTAAGGTGAGGACGATGAACGGCCCCAGTATGAGCTTCATAAGGGGCCGCAGGGTCGCGTTGATGGCCGTGAGAATGGCGCCCGCGGTGAGGAATGCCACGATGCCGCCCATAACCGAGAATCCCGGGATAAAAAAGGCGGCAAGGTAGAGTGCCACGGCGTTGGAGAATATGGAGAAGATGAGCGTTGTAATGAACCCCATAGTCGTTATGGTACCACACCCGGTAGAAAAAACTCGACTGTATTATATTAGGTCACCCTCGGCGGCAAGTCGAGTTTTCCCTGCCTGCTCCGATTTGAGTCCTCGGGACTCTCATCGAGAGTTTCGGGACCGGCCCGCTTCGCTAAAGCGTAAGCGAGGCGAGTAGGCAGGACTACCGGGCACACCGCCAGGTTGGGCGGGAGTGGGTGGAGCAGGTGCTGTGATTTTTCTCATCCGCAGTTATAAAGCCATGGCTTGATAAGTGGGGAAAGCTGTGATTTTTCTCATTCATCCGCAGTTATAAAGCCATGGCTTGATAAGTGGGGAAAAAGGATTTTTGTGTAGCTATATTATTAGCCATGTTTCTATCCGTTCCAGTTGCCAGTGGCTGAATGCCGGAGATGAAGACGGGTCTCATTGGTTTTTAGTATACACAGCTTCAGGCAAAAGATAAAAGGAATTTAAAAACGAAAAAACCGCTACCTAAATATCTTAGGTAGCGGTTTCCGTAATAATCATTACCGTGCGGTTTCTTCAGTTACCCGTTGGAGTATCGCAAGGTGCGGAGGGAAAAGAACGTGAGGCAGTTCCGAGTGAGGGGTAATGCTTACCTCCTCGCCTTCGACGCCCCGGTCATTGTGGTGAGGCGTTTCCGTGAACTCCGCTTGGAAGAACACGAATATGTGCTCCTTTCCTCCGAGGTGACCTGATTTCTGGTTTCTGCGGCTGAGCCCGAGGCTGCATACTGCAACTCTATGGCGAGTTGCATTTCAAAGTCGAATTTTCGTCAGTAAAAAGAAAAACAGCCTCCGGGCGTCATCATCCTGCTGGCGTTGCAACCTCTTCCGGTAATTATCCCGCAACTTTTGCTGTTCAGACTTTTCTGGTTTCTGCTTCCTACATTTGGAAGAACAGTAATCCCAAAACCACTTTAGAGAAATTGGGCAAGGTGTGAGATTTTAGAATAAAAAGATAATAACTATTTTGAGAAAAAATACAGGGTCTTCCTTGGGAAGACCCTTTTTACATTTTTGCCGGTCTATTACTACTTT
>PCRZ01000038.1 GCA_002772205.1 Candidatus Jorgensenbacteria bacterium CG23_combo_of_CG06-09_8_20_14_all_54_14
CAGCAGTATTTCTGTCCTTTTCTCGTCCCTCCAGATATTCTACCGCTAAAAAGCAATGCATATTCTCATTAAACCGTCTTCGGTCAAAAGGTTGCATTTGAGGTCAGAATTTAGCCTAAACTATTGGCCGCAATTGTACTACCATTCAGAAGTTCTATCAAATGTCCTTGCCTAAAACACCGTACCTAAAACACCGTACCTACAACACCGTACCTAAAACACCAGGATGCGGGTTCCCCGCCGCAAAACAGGGACTTACAACCAATGGGCTTACAACCAATGGGCTTACAATCGATAGGGTACATAAAAACCATTATCCACAGGTGCTCTGTTTAAACAGAGTGCCTGTGGTATGCTGCTAATGGCAGACAAGTGTCCACACGGCGAGAACCTCATACATGGTAAACGTAAGTCGAACACAATTCGAGAAAGCACTACGGCGAAAGGTGTGGCAACGCTTATGGAAGATGGCGAAAGAATCACCATCAGAACAAGCACTCGCGGAGAACCTTGCGGTACTCCTCACACCTTCAGAAATTGCCGTACTTGAAAAGCGACTCGCGATACCCATCCTCCTTGCGGAGGGCATGAGCTACCGAGAAATCGGCCGCACCATTGACGCCAGTTCTGACACCATCAGCTTTGTGAAACATCGCCTCGTGCGAATGCCGCGGACACCGCGGCGGTACACTCCCCTCCGCACACCACACAAGAAGAGGAATATCCTTCTTTCCCCTCCGCATATGGGTCGCGGCCGCTGGCGCTGGCTCAATGATCTGAGTCGATAATAATAGCCACCGAAGCCCTCACATTGAAAGGAGACGGTGCTCTGTTTAAACAGAGCACCTCGATTTACAGGTGCAGGCGCGAAAAATTCTCCCTACGCGCCTAAGAAAAGCCGCGCGAGGCCGCGGATGACCGGCGCGATGAGGTCAATGGCGAAAAAAATGAAGATGAGGAGCACAAGCCAGCCTATTCGCTCAAACGATTCCCACTGGCGCCGCGCCGAGGGCGGGAGAAATCCAAATAGCACCTTGGAACCGTCCAGCGGCGGAATCGGCACGAGGTTGAATACCGCGAGCATCAGATTCACCACCACCACCCCCGCGAGGAGGTTTGTAAGGGGCGTGGCGGAGGGTATAAAGTTCACCACCGCGCGGAACGCGAGGGCGAAGACAAATGCAATAAAAAGATTGGCGGTTGGCCCCGCGGCCGCAATCAGGGCTCCATCGCGCTCCGGACGCTTGAGATTCATTGGGTTGTAGGGCACCGGCTTCGCCCAGCCAAAAATCAACCCGCCGGGGAGGAGTGAGAGGAGAAGCGGGAGAATAATGGAACCGAAAGGGTCCAGGTGTTTTAAGGGATTTAGGGTGAGCCGCCCCGCGAGGCGCGCGGTGGAGTCCCCGAGGTGCTCCGCCACGAACCCGTGGGAGACCTCATGGACCACCACGGAAAAAATGAGAACCACAATGGTGAATATAACCTCCATGCACCACTCATCATAGCAGAGAGGACCTGCGCTTGACTAATTGCTAATTACCCGCTACTAATTACTAAACCATGCGCGCATGTGAACGGTGTAAAAAATCATTTGAGATGGGTGGGACACGGAAACTGCTCCGCGGCCACTACAACCCTACCGCCTACGGGAAGAAAAAAGCCAACCTCCAGTGGACATCGCTTTTAGTACCCGGAAAACGTTCGCGCGTCTGCACGCGGTGTCTCCGCACGCTCTCCAGGACCAAATGAAACTCCACAGGCTTATCCAGCCTTCGTAGCCCCGCTTAGCGGGGCGGAGTAGGCCGCCTGTGGTTCTCTCCTATCACATAAAAGCTCCCCAAAGGAGAGCTTTTATATATCTGTCGGGCCGCCGGGAATCGAACCCGGTCTACCAGCGCACCAGCCCGCCCCGCCTTGCTCGGCGAGGCCGGGGAGCGAAACTCGGTGCGGGGCGCAGCATGCGCCTATACCCCGCACTAAATTTTGGTTTCCTGTGCACTGTCGGGGTGGGCGGGATCGAACCGCCGCTACCAGCACCCCATGCTGGCGTACTACCACTATACTACACCCCGAAATTTCAGTGCGTGGCCATGCATGCGTACTACCGGTATACTACGGCCCGCTAATCCCAACTATCCTAACAGATTTTCAACTTTGTGCAAAAACAAAAACAGAAACCCCGCTTAAGGGTTCCCGGCTCTATATCAAGTGGGTTTCCTCAATTCCATCCCACGGGACGGAACGATTCGGAATCCCATCACAAATTCATTTGATCCGGAACCTCTTTGCGGGATTTCCACCCTCACTATACCACCTGTGAAAACCCCGCGGTGTGGATAAACCTTTGACAGAAACGGCAAAAAGTGACGAGCGGGCCGTAGTAAACTCATCGAGCCTGAAGGCTCTTTAGAACCTGAACGGCCTGAGACTCTCTGAGTCGAATGACATGTCGAACTACTCCAGAATGCCATCCAGATTGACGTCGTAGAGCATTTGCTCCGCGATATGGCGGTAATTGAGGATTTCCTCCGGCTTGAACCAGATGGTAATTTCCCGTTCCGCTTCCCTGGGATCATCTGTGCAGTGAATGAGGTTCCGCACACAGCGCTCATCGGCATTCGAAATATCGTACGAGTCCACGGTAAGGTCGCCGCGGATGGTGCCTACATCCGAGGTAAGCGGCTCGGTCCCTCCAACGAGTTTCTTCACAATTCCCACCGCGCGGTTCCCCTGCCAAACCATCGGCACCACGGGGCCCGCGGTAATGAAGCTAACATTCGCATTCACAATATCCGTTCCATACTCCCGCGCGGACTTCTCAATGGGCTCTCCTGCTCCTTCGCGCTGTACGATACGCCGCTCGCCCTTCTCTACCAGCCACGTTTCATCCTTTTTGTAGAGCTCATATCCCTGTTCCTTCGTGGCAACTACAAACTTCAACGCAACTAATTTCAAACCGGTGCGTTCAATGCGCCTGACGATCTCTCCAATCAAACTCCTCTGGACCCCATCGGGCTTGATGAGCACCAGCGTTTTTTCTTCTTTGAGTTTCGACATAGATTATTTTTTCTTTTCCTCTATCGCAATGTGCAGTTCCTTCAACTGTTTTGCATCCACTGGAGAGGGAGCACCCATCAAAAGGTCTCGCCCGTCGCCGGTTTTCGGGAACGCGATGACCTCGCGGATGTTCGGCTCACCTTCCAAAATCGCGAAGAGGCGGTCCAACCCCAGTGCGATGCCGCCGTGGGGCGGCACGCCGTAATCAAAGGCCTCAAGCATGTGCCCAAATTTCTCCCGCACCTCTTCCGGCTTGTTGCCCATCGCCTCAAAGACCGCCGCAAGGAGCTCCGGCTGGTGGATGCGGATGGAGCCGCCGCCTACCTCAAAACCATTCAGTACCGAGTCGTACTGCCGCGCCAGCATCTTGCTAGGCCCCTCCTTAAACTTGATGTTGAAATCGTTCACATCCATTACCCGCGGCATGGTGAATGGATGGTGCACCGCATCCCAGCGCTTCTCCCCTCCTTTCCATTCAAACATAGGGAAATCGGTCACGAACGCGAAGCCGAGCTCATTGCTATTGTCCTTGTCCATCCGGAGGTCCGGCTTGTCGGAACCGTATCTCTCCATCGCTTCCTTATAGGTGAGGCGCGGGAACGGCACCTGCGCGATCTTCTTCTCGGGGTAGAACCGTTTCACGAGCGCCACGTAGAATTCTTCGGTGAGGGCAAGTATCTCTTCTTCGCTCGTGAAGCTCATCTCAAGGTCAAGTTGGGTGAACTCCGGCTGGCGGTCGCCGCGTGTGTCCTCGTCGCGAAAACAGCGGGCTACCTGGAAGTAGCGTTCCATCCCCGCCACCATGAGGAGCTGTTTATACTGCTGGGGCGACTGCGGGAGAGAGTAAAACGCGCCCGGCTGGAGGCGCGAAGGCACGAGGTAATCCCGCGCACCCTCGGGGGTGGATTTGCTGAGGATGGGCGTTTCCACTTCCACGAAGTCCTGTTCGCTAAAAAATTCGCGGATGAATCCCAGAATCTTCGAGCGGCTCCGGATGTTCTTCTGGAGCCGCGGCCGGCGCAGGTCAAGGTAACGGTATTTCATCCGCACCTCCTCATTCACCTCAAGCCCGCTCCCTGCAATGTCAAAGGGCAGGGTCTTCGCTTCGGTGAATATTTCAAGCACACTCGCCGCCACCTCGTGGGAGCCGTTCGGGAGTTTCTCATTCTCCATCCCCTTTGGGCGTTTCTGCGCCGTCCCCTTCACACGCACCACCCACTCGGGGCGCAGCCGCTCCGCCTTTTCAAGGAGCGCCTTGTCGGCCGCGGGAAACACTACCTGCGCGATGCCCGCGCGATCCCGGAGGTCAATAAAAATAAGCTTGCCGTGGTCGCGGCGGGTACCCACCCACCCCGCGAGCTCCACCTCCTTGCCTTCATGACTCGTGATATCCGAGGAAAGGATTCTCATAACGTTTATACAGGATAGCAAAAATAATCAAAAAACGCCAACAGTTGAAAAAAATGAAGCTCTCCAAGTTCGCACATAGCATTTTTCCTGTGGTGCGCACATTTCATCCACAATGAACGAGGGTGCTACAATTAACTATAGCACCATCCGTTTTGCTGCGATGCAATAAAACCCCAAAGGTCCACACCAGTGGTTCCCTTTAGAGCTCACACCCGTTCTTTTCTATTGGCGTATAAAAGGAGTTGCTACAATTAATCATAGCACCCCGCGGACTACCCTCGCCGCTACGCCCCAGTAGGGCGCTGCAATCAATTAGAGCGATGTGCTACAATACACCCTATATGACAAGGGTGAACAAGAAACAGATTGAGGGAGCGGTGCGGAATGAAGCGTGGCAGAGGTTCCGCGAGGCGGTGAAGAAATCGGGATCCAACGAGGCGGTTACGAAAGCACTCGCCGCGTTTCTCACGCCATCCGAAATGACAATGCTGGAAAAACGCCTCGTAATCCCCGTGCTTCTCGCGCGAGGATTAAGCTATCGCGAAATTTGCCGAGCGATAGATATAAGCCAAAACACCGTAAGTTTTGTAAAGCATCACCTCACCAGAAAACCGAGGATCTCCCGACAACACAATTTATCCGCAAATCCGCGCCGAAGAGAAAAAGCTACCCCTTTCCACTCGCGCTCGGGGCGCGACCGCTGGAGCTGGACAGATGTGA
>PCRZ01000023.1:0-2436 GCA_002772205.1 Candidatus Jorgensenbacteria bacterium CG23_combo_of_CG06-09_8_20_14_all_54_14
CTGGGGATAAGTCCCGATTTTGCCCGAACGGAGTGAGGTTACAAAATCGAGGACCCAGCACATAAGGCATTTTGCTATGAATGTTTCAAAGGAACAAAAACCGATCGCTTTTCGAAAGAACCTTATGTGTTGGGTGCTCAATTCCGTAGATAATTTTTTTTCGTCGGCCAACTCAAAAATTTATACGTAATTGGCATGCTCCTAGGAGAATACCGTCACAGCGTGGACCCCAAAGGGAGAGTCGCCATCCCCGCGAAGTTCCGCGGGAATGTGGGAAGCGGCGCCATCATCACCCGCGGCCTGGATCACTGCCTTTTTGTCTTCGGTGCAAAGGAATGGGAAACGCTCGCCGCAAAACTCACCGCGCTCCCATTGGCTCAGGCGAACTCACGCGCCTTCGCCCGCCTCATGCTTGCCGGTGCTTCCGACGTGGAATTGGACGCGCAGGGGCGGATTTTAATTCCCGACTACCTCCGCGCGTACGCGGGCATTGTGAAGCAAGCGGTGGTGGCGGGCGTGATGAACCGAATGGAGATATGGGATGAGAAAACGTGGGATGCATACAAGGCAAAGACAGAGTCCTCATCCGATGAAATTGCGGAACAGCTGGGAGCACTCGGTATATAACCGATAACCAATAACTGATAACTAATAACTTATGACTTTTAACGACACAACGTTCTGTTGATACCGCGGGAAGCGGCCGTCTCGTTGTTAGTTTTTCGTTATAAGTTATTAGTTAATGCCCCATATTCCCGTTCTTTTACAGGAGGTGATAGGGATATTGGATCCGCGGCCCGGCGGTTTCGTGATTGACGGTACGCTGGGGGGCGGCGGCCACGCGAGAGAATTAGCAAAGTGCGTAGGGCAAAGCGGAACGCTGCTCGGGGTTGATTGGGATGCAGATGCGGTGCGGAGGGCGAAAGAAACGCTTGGCGCTCCGGAAATCAAGCGACTGGTGATCGTACAGGGAAACTACGCGGAACTGCCAGCGGTGCTCGCAAAGGAGAAACTCCAGAAGGCGGATGGCTTGCTCCTTGATCTCGGGCTTTCCTCGGACCAGCTCGCGGGCTCGGGGCGCGGATTCAGCTTCGAGGGAGATGAACCGCTGGATATGCGCTACGACACGAAGAGCGGCAACCCGTCCGCGGCGGAGCTTTTGAACCGCTTGCGCGCGGATGAGCTCGCCGATATATTTTCCAGCTACGGAGAAGAACGGAACGCGCGGCGCATCGCGAAGGCCATAGTGGAAGCGCGCCGGAAGGAGAAGTTCCTACGCGTGTCGCAACTCGCGTCCGTGATTGAAAGCGCGGTTCCGAGACACGGCAAGACGCATCCCGCGACCAAGGTGTTCATGGCGCTCCGCATCTTTGTGAATCGCGAGCTTGAGAATCTTGAAACGATCTTAGAAAAACTTCCGGCGGTAGTGCGGCGCGGCGGAAAAGTCGCCATCATCACCTTTCACTCCCTTGAGGATCGTATCGTGAAACACCGGTTCCAGGAGCTCGCCAAGACCGGACGGGCAACGCTCCTCACCAAGAAACCCATCACACCTACCAGAGAAGAGATTTTTAAAAATCCGAGAAGCCGTTCGGCAAAATTAAGGGCCATAGTGATGCAATAACCAATTTCTAATTACTAATTTCTAATCAATATCAAATGACCAATGCCTAACTTTGTAATTTAGACATTAGAAATTCATTAGAAATTAGGTCAATTAGACATTAGAAATTTTCAATCATGACCATCATCCAACCCCACAAGAACAGGCCCCTCATGCGCTTTCTCCTCCTGCTTTTTCTTCTCCTCGCGGGAGGCGGCGCGTTCTGCATTTTTGAATACAATGCGGTTGCGGAAGCCCGCCAGGGGATCACCGCCGCAAGGGAGGCGGCGGTGAAAGCGCAGGCATCAAATGCGGACCTCAAGGATACGCTCTACCGCATGATTGACCCGGGCGTGTTGCGGGCGGCCGCAGAAGGGGGAGGACTTACCCTCGTGCGCGATCCCCAATATCTCCAAAGCGCCCCATGGCTTTCCGCTTCGTCACGCTAACCGCGGGATTTTCCCTCCTTTTCGGGGTCTTGGGGTGGAACCTCTACCATCTCCAGGTGCAGCAGGGCCCGTACTACGTAGAACGCGCCCAGGCCCGCACCGAGGCCCAGGCGGCGCTGGAGCTCCGCAGGGGCGAGATCTTTTTCACCGATAGGAGCGGTACCGACATTCCCGCGGCCCTGAACCGCGACTATCCGGTCATCTACGCCTCGCCGAATGAGATACACGATCCCGAGGGGGTCACGGAGCGCCTGGCGCCCATCCTGCATCTTGATCCAAAAGGCCTCACGGCGGCACTCGGCAATGCCAAGAGCATGTTCAAGCTCCTCGTGGATAAGGCCTCTCCCGAAGTCGTGGATGCGGTCGCTAAGGAAAATATCGGCG
>PCRZ01000023.1:2453-7372 GCA_002772205.1 Candidatus Jorgensenbacteria bacterium CG23_combo_of_CG06-09_8_20_14_all_54_14
TAAACAGCACCGATTTTACCCGTTTGAGCGTCTCGGCGCCCAGCTCATCGGATTCGTTGGGATGAATGCCGACATCGCGACCCCCGCCGGCCTCTATGGCATTGAGAAGCTTCGCAATGAGGAGCTCGCGGCGGGAGACGACGTGCATCTCACCATTGACCGCAACCTTCAGGCGGAGGCCGAGCAGAAGCTCGCCGAGCTCATCCCGCAGTATCGGGCGACCGGCGGCACCATCATCGTGGAGGAGCCGAAGACGGGGAAGATTCTCGCGCTTGCCTCAAAACCGGATTTTGACCCCAACGTGTACGCGGATTCCCCGATCAATTCTTTCCTGAACCCCGCGGTGCAGTACCTGTACGAGCCGGGGTCGGTGATGAAACCGTTTACCATGGCGGCGGCCATCGGGAGCGGCGCGCTCACCCCAACCTCTACGTTCACCGATGTCGGCCACATCACCCTGAACGGGAAGACCATCAGCAATTTCAATAACAATGCGTACGGCACCATCACCATGACGAACGTCATTGAGAATTCGGTGAACATGGGGGCTGTCTACGCCGAATCCAAGGCGGGGAACCAGCGTTTCTATGAATACCTCACGCGATTTGGATTCGGGGAACCCACCGGCGTTGACCTCCCAGACGAGCTTGCCGGAAATTTGAAAAATCTCGAGCGGAAGGACGCGCGCCAGATTGATTTTGCGACCGCCTCCTTCGGGCAGGGGGTTGCCGTCACCCCCATCCAGCTCATAAATGCGTTTGCGGCTATCGCGAACGGGGGGCTCCTCATGCGGCCGTATGTGGATGCGCACGCCGCGCCGTACGTGGTGAGGCGGGTGATGGACGAGGCCACCGCGCGGGCGGTGGCGGGGATGATGGAATCGTCGGTTGTGTTCAATAAATTGGCGGCCATCCCGAGTTTCCGGGTGGCGGGGAAGACGGGAACCGCGCTCATCCCCAACTTCGCCACCGGCGGCTATACCGGTGAGCTCATCCACACCTACGTGGGGTTCGCTCCCGTCTCTGACCCGCGCCTCGTGATACTCGCCAAGATGGACCGGCCCCAGGTTGGGGAGCTCGCGGGGCTCACGGTGGTGCCCGCCTTCCGCGACCTTATGGAGTTCGCCTTGAACTACTACAGCATTCCGCCTGATAATTTAAAGACCGTGCCTTCGGCGCCATGATTATGCTCAAACGTTCAGCGCTCAAACTACTGGGCCGCGTGCTCAAGATACTTGCGCGCCTCACGGTGCGCCGCTATCACCCCGGCATTGTGGGGGTTACTGGGAGTGCCGGGAAAACGTCCACCAAGGACGCCATCGCGGTGGTTTTGGGGCGGAGCCGGCGGGTGCGCGCGGCCTCCAAGAGTTACAACAATGAGATCGGGTTTCCGCTCACCATCTTGGGCGAGTGGGAGGGAAGCGGCGGCATTTTTTTCTGGTGCCGTGTGCTCGCGGTCTCTCTCGCAAATCTCATTGGGCGCGCGGAGAGCTACCCGGAGGTGCTGGTGTTGGAATACGGCGTGGACCGCCCCGGCGACATGCGGTTTCTCCTTGATACCGTACGCCCACACATCGGGGTTTTTACCGCCATGGGAGCCATTCCGGTGCATGTGGAATTCTTCGCGGGACCCGATGCGGTGGTTGGGGAAAAAGCGAAGCTCGTCCGCGAGCTCCCAGCCACCGGCTTTGCGGTGCTGAACGCCGATGATGAGGCGGTGCTCGCGACCAAAGCGCTCACCCGCGCGCAGGTGATGACCTTCGGTTTCGGCGAGAGCGCGCACGTGCGCGTGGTAAATTTCGCAAATCACACCGAGGGGGAGCATGCCGCCATCACCTTCAAGATTTCCTACGGGGGGAGCGTGGTGCCGGTGCGCCTGGAGGGTGCCGTTGGGCGCGCGTATGCCTATGCCGCCGCAGCCGCCGCCGCGGTGGGGCTCGTGTTCGGTGAGAACCTCGTTTCCATCACGGAGACCCTCCGCGGATTTCAGGCGCCCCCCGGGCGTCTCCGGGCTTTCGCGGGGCTCCGCGGCTCCCTCATTATTGACGGTACCTACAATGCCTCTCCGCTCGCCATGCGGGAGGCCCTGGAAACCCTCAAGGCGGTAAGTGCGAAACGGACCATCGCGGTTCTGGGCGATATGCTGGAAATAGGAAAGTACACGCTTCAGGCGCATGAGGAAGCTGGCCGCGCCGCCGCGAAGTGCGCGGACATACTCGTGACAGTGGGGCTCCGCGCCAAGTTCATCGCCGAGGCGGCGGCGAAAGCGGGCCTGCCCGTCCGTAGCCAGGCGAAGGAGGGATTCCCGCCGCGCGCCATCCACGCGTTTCTGACCCTCGGGGAGACCGCGGAATTTTTGCGGGGCACGCTGGCGAGCGGGGATGTGGTACTCCTCAAGGCCTCCCAGTCGGTTCGCTTGGAGCGGGTGGTGAAGGAAATAATGGCGGAGCCGGGAAAGGCGGCCGAACTCCTCGTGCGCCAAGAGAAAGAATGGCTGAAAAAGAAGGGCTTGTATGATGAGGGCGAGTTGGGTTAGTTTATTAGTTGCGCTCCGCTTACACGATGCTAATATACGAATTGATGCGAATGATGCGAATAAATTTGAATTACTCGTAGAAAATTTGCAGATTCGGACGTATTCGTAGTTTTGCATCGCGAAGGCCCCATCGTCTAGTGGTCCAGGACACATGGTTCTCAGCCATGGAACAGGAGTTCGATTCTCCTTGGGGCTACAAAAAGACAAAAAATAACCAAAGCTCTTGAGGTTAGCGTTGATGATTTAATTAAATAATCGTAAAATAAAACTATGAAAAAACTATTCACTCTCATTACATTATTGCTAATTGCATTATTAGCGGTATTTTCTTTCGTTCCCAAGTCAGTATTAGCAGATGGCATGATGATTAGACCCGACCCTTATTCAGATCGCTGGGATTATTCAAACGAAAGCAATCAACAGGCATTTATCAACTATGATAATGGCTTGCAAAAAATGATTATTAGCGTTGGACTCGAAGGTGAAAATAGCAATGGCGTTGTTTGGCTTTTCCCTGTTCCTTCCGACCCGAACAAAGTGGCGATTGATGTTGTAAAAATTTTGCCCCAGTTAAGCGGTGAAGAAATTTCAAAGAAGGCAAAATCAAATTTGGACGATACGACAAAATTTTTACAGATGACCCAAATTTATACGATTCCTTTTGTATTACTTTCTCGAACATTGGGTACAGCTGGAACAAATGGGTTTGGTACTCTCGGCGCGCCAGAGGGTGCTGGCAGAGGCGTTGAGCCAGATGTTGTAGTTTACGAGCATTTGGAGAAAGAGGGTATTACTTCGGAGATTATCACTGCCAAAACCGCTTCTGGTCTTTATGATTATTTAAAAAATAAAGGATTAAAAATTGAAAGCGGTTCTATTCCGGTTTTAGATAACTACATTGGCAAAGAATATTCTTTTGTTGCTTCTTGGATAAGCTCTCCCGAAAAAAATATATCTGCTCAAAATAGAGGTGTATTTGTAACATTTCCAACAAAAAATATTTATTTTCCAATGTTACCCACAAGCGTTTATGGAAGCAAAACCGTTCCGGTAACAATTAGAGTAATCGGCCATGTTTCACCAAAAGTATTTCAGGAGATTAAAAGTTATACAAAAACAGAATATTATATTGGTAGTTACGCCAGTTTTGCCGATGACTTGAAAAATTTTTACAGCGGACAAAATCAAAACATCAAATATACTAAAATAGAAATCAACGCACCTTCAAAATTCTTAACTGAAGATTTATGGATAATCAACTTTTCGCCTATAAAAACTTACTACTCGACTTTTGTTGCTAAACATCCCGCAATTAGCGCGATACTTTTGCTGATAATAAGTTCATTGATGACAGGCATTTTAGCAGGTTTGATTGCCTTCAGAGCATTGAGGAAAAACATATTTAAGCTTGGGCTTATTGGGTTATCTAACTGTTTATCAATTTTTGGCTTATTGATAACAACTGCGCTTGTTGGTACAAAGGAAAAAAATGAAAGTATTGAACCAGTACTTACCGAAATAAAACAAAAAGGTTATTTCTGGAGAAGAAAACTTGCGACTATTCTATTGTTGGCTGACTCGCCATTTTTAGTAATTTTTCTTTTTACTATTCCTAGTTTGATAGATTTGTTTGGCCCGGGTTCCCCCTACACAACAGCAAAGCTTATATCGGTATTAGTTTCAGCTGCATTAGTTCCAGTTGCAGTATTGGTATTTTCTTTAATAATCAGAAGAATAAAACCGGAAGATAAAAATTTGTTTGAACAGCTTAAATTAAACAATTATTCATCGTGGTCATTCCAGCCGAAAGACAGAACGAAAATTATATTTGTTCCTCTCTTTTCAATCTCATTCCTGATAGTTTCTTGGTTGTTAGTTAAATTGGTTGAATTTACAGTTTAGAAATTTAAGGCGGCGTGCCAGTTTCACTGGCACGAAAAATTGCGGCGGCGAAAAAAGAAGCGGCAAAAGCGAGGGCGGGCCCAGAAGGAGAAACTTCGTTTCCCTACGGGGGGTAAACCCCGATAGTATAAATCCTTCGGATTTAACTCGGATTTAACTATGGGGCAGGCAAAAATTTTGCTTGCCGCGCTGTGCCCCGTAGTGAAACGAAGTTTCTACTACCGGGGTAGCAAGCCAAAGGCTTTGCTATGGGGCCCGCCCGACTTGTCCGCCGAAGTTTTAACGCAGGTGGGGCGTTCAGTTTCGGTTCTGCCGCGCGAAGCGCGCCGTCAGTTTCGTTCTCAGCCAAAGGCTGATCCGCCTTTGGCGGAAAATCGTCACTCGCCTCGCTGAAGCTCCAGCGAAGCAGGTCGGCGCGGCAGTTTTACCCGCGCACCAGTCCGCCTTAGGCGGACGGTGCGGGGTTCCCTGCCTACCGGTCC
>PCRZ01000005.1 GCA_002772205.1 Candidatus Jorgensenbacteria bacterium CG23_combo_of_CG06-09_8_20_14_all_54_14
TTGAACACACGGTGGCGATTACGGAGCGCGGTCCAGAGATTTTGACGAAACGTTACTAATCATTTTTTGAGGTGTGCGGACTATAGGCTAATTCGCACGAATTGGCCTATTAATATAAAACCTCAATGAATAATCGTGGTTTGATGACAGCGCAGGGTGCTATAATTAATTATAGCACCCATGTTTTAAAAAGAAAAACTAGAGAAGTCATCTCTGGTTTTTTACAACCCTTTTTTTCCTTAATCTCTCATCCCCCATCCTTAATTCTCCTTCCTGTGAGGGTTATGGTTTTTGCAAACCTTACTGCTGCATCTCTCCGGTATCGTTTTCGTTCCTTCTCCTCCTTCGTCCGCCAGCTGGTGGACTACGGACGGACTGCGGGACTATTTATTTAATTTGTGTGGATTGTGATTTGGACAACTCTTACTCGAGCATCTCTCCGGTATCGTTTTCGTTCCTTGCATCATAAGCGAGCCGCAGAGCGGGCACTTCGCACCCGTTGGGCGGGATTTCATGATGAATTTGCACTTTGGATAGTGTGAACAGCTGAAGAACGCGCCAAAACGTCCGCGGCGCTCAATGATTTCCCCGCCTCCGCCAGTCGGCGGACAAAGGGGGCACGCGACGCCGGTTTTCTTTTTCTCCTCCTCTTCCTCGCTTTGTTTGATGAACTTGCACTTCGGATAATTGGAGCACGCGATGAACTTGCCGAACCGCCCCTCGCGCTCAATAAGCTTTCCTCCCTTTGTCGCGCCACATTTTGGACACGCCTCGCCGGTTTCCTTGGGCGCTTCCATAACCGAACCGTCCATCTTCCGCGCGCCAATACACTCTGGAAATCTTTTGCAGCTCAAGAATTTCCCGCTCCGTGCGAGTTTTATCACCATCGGCGAGCCGCAGAGGGGGCAGACGTGGTACGCCTCGGCGTCTCCCAAGTTCGTGGCTTTTTCTACATTCTCTTTCGCCTTTACGTCTTTCGCGAACGGCGTATAGAAATCCTTGAGCGTTTTCGCATATTCGCGCTTGCCTTTCGCGATCTCGTCCAGGTCATCCTCCATCTCCGCGGTGAACGAGTCGCTGATGTAGGTCGGGAAATGTTTTTCCAAGAAATCGCTCACCACCTCGCCCGTGTCGGTGGGGTGGAGCGCCTTCTGCACCTTCTCCACATAGCTGCGGTCCTGGAGCGTTTTTAAAATGGAGGCGTAGGTGGAGGGTCGTCCGATGTCACGCTTCTCCAGTTCTTTCACCAGCCCCGCCTCGGTGTAGCGCGCCGGTGGTTCGGTCTGTTTTGCATCGCTTTCCACGGAGGCGAGTTTCAGCGGTTCGCCCTCGGCGATCACCGGCATTTCAACCTCCTCTCCTTTTGCGGCAGGGTCTGCGGCGAGCCAGCCGGGAAAAATCGTAACGCTTCCCGTGGCGGAGAACGGGGGAATGGAATTATCGGCGATGCCTGCCTGTGCCCCGCCTGCGCGGGCAGGAGACAGGTTCGCGCTTACCTTCGTGCGAAGCACCCGCGCGTCCGCCATCTGCGAGGCGAGCATCCGCTGCGAGACGAGTTCATAGAGCCGCTGCTGTTCATCGGTGGTTCCCGCGCGGCGCAGCGCCGGTTTTGTGGGGCGGATCGCCTCGTGCGCCTCCTGCGCGTTCTTGCTCCGCGCCGCATACTTGCGGGGCGCCACGTACTCCTTGCCGAATTCCTTCTCTATCGTGCGGTACGCCTCCGCGAGGGCGATCTCGCTCAAGTTCACGCTGTCGGTGCGCATGTAGGTGATGAGCCCAGCCTCGTAGAGCCGCTGGGCGACGGACATGGTGCGCGACGGCGAAAATCCGAACCGCGTGCTGGCGGTTTGCTGGAGCGTGGAGGTGGTGAATGGCGGGCGCGGCGCGCGCTTCGCCTCGGTATGTTTTACGGCGGTAACGGCCCATGCGCCAGATTTCGCGCGCGCAATTATTTCTTCAACTTTTTTCTCGTCGCGCGGTTCCTCTTCGCACGCGAGTATGAGTTCCTCGCCGCGCTTCGTTTTGAAGCGTCCCACGATGCTCCAGAAGTGTTCAGGCACGAACGCGCGGATTTCCCGCTCGCGTTCCATGATGATGCGGAGGGCGGGGGACTGCACACGCCCGGCGGAGAGCCCGTAGCGCACCTTTTTCCAGATTAGGCCGGAGAGGTCGTACCCCACGAGGCGGTCCAGTACCCGCCGCGCCTCCTGTGCCCTGCGGAGATTTTCGTCTATGGCGCGGGGATGTGTTATGGCTTCCTGTACGGCGGGTTCGGTAATCTCATGGAAAACCACGCGCTTGGGAGAGACAAGCTCGCAAGCTTCTTTGATATGCCACGCAATTGCCTCGCCCTCGCGGTCGGGGTCGGTTGCGAGCAGCACTTCGTCGGCCTTCCTGGCGAGCCGCCGTATCTCGTGCACCACCTTTTCTTTCCCTTTTGATATTTCGTAGCGTGGGACAAAACCTGCGGGGATATCTATTGCCTGCTTGTTGCTTTTCGGGAGGTCGCGAATGTGGCCGACGCTGGCGACTACCTTATAATCGCCCTTCAAATATTTGGATATTGTTTTGGCCTTTGCAGGGCTTTCCACGACGATTAACTTCATCCCGTTAGAGACAGGGTGTGCTTATTAAGCACACCCGTGATTGTGTGTTTTTTGAACCTTTGTATCTTTTTATTTTCATGCGGTAAGTGCCGGTATTAGGTTAGGTTGTCTCTAACGGGATTCATTGTGTGAGTGTAAACTTACCGTTTCGCTCTGTCACTAGTCCTTCAAATATGAGATAGGTGAGCGTCTGCTGGATAACATGAGGTTCCAGTGTAGTGATTTCCGCGATGCTGTCAACGGAGAGCGGTTCCGGCGCCGCGGCGAGTGCGGTGTAGAGCGCGCGCATGGCGGGGTCTGCGGGGAGTTCGCGCTGGCGCCCAGTGACACACTCCACATGTGCGGGTTCCACTATGCCGAGGTCCTCCAGCACGTCGCCGGCGCCCGTGACGAGCCGCGCGCCCTCGCGAATAAGCATGTGGGAGCCCGCGTAGTTTCTGTGGTTCGCCGGTCCGGGAACCACAAACACCTCGCGCCCCTGGTCCAGGGCGTGGCGGGCGGTCACGAGCGCTCCAGAGCGGAGGGGCGCCTCCACTATGACCACCGCGAGCGAGAGGCCGGAGACGATGCGGTTCCGCGCGAGGAACTGGAAGGGGAGCGCGGGCGTGCCGGGCGGGTACTCCGAACAAATGGCGCCGCTCGCTTCAATGCGTCGCCCGAGCGATTCGTGGGAGGCGGGATAGATGGAATCAACGCCGTTCCCGAGGACCGCGATGGTTTTTCCGTGTGCATCAAGCGCGCCTTCGTGAGCGGCGGAGTCAATGCCGAAGGCGAGACCTGAAACGATGATAATGCCGCGCGATGCAAGCTCCCTTGAGAGTTGCCTGGCGCACTCGCGCCCTTCGCGGGTGGCTTTCCGCGTGCCCACGACGGCAATGGCGGTTCCGTCAGGCGGGGGGAGCGTGCCGCGGTAGAAGAGCGTTTCCGGGGGACCCGGGATTTCCGCAAGGCGCGGCGGGTATGCCGTTTCACCGAGGCGCACTGCCGCAATTGGGTGGTTCATCCCGTTAGAGAAAGGTTGCAGTAGGCAACCGTAAAACAACGATTTTTTCATTCCTAATCGACTTTTTGCCTTTTTGAGTATTGAATTGCATGGTTAAAAGTTCAGTTATCTCTAACGGGATCTATGGGGGCGTGATATAATTTAGAAATAAGTATACTCTATGAGAAGCGAATGCAGAAATTATCGGGGATGATCCCGTTAGAGATAACTAAAGCATCCACTATGCGTTTCAACATCCACAGAGGTGAGAAACCAGTTGGTAGTGAAAGGACCGCGGCCGCTACGGTCGCCATTGGCGACCTATCTCTAACGGGATGACCCCATTCAGAAAAAAATTACTCACGGAGTTGGGGATAGGAATTGCTATCGTCGTCCCGCTCCTGGGAGGTTCTCTCTTCTTCTCCGGGCAGATCGGGAAATTTGGCGGCCAGATCGTCACGGCGCGCAAAGAGATGCTCGCGCGCACCGAAGAACTCAACGCGGTGGCCGCCCTTCGCGCCGACTATAATGAAGGAACTAAACGCAATTTGGAAATGCTCTACGCCATGGTGCCCGAGAAAGACCAGCTCATAAACCTCTCGCGGGATTTTCAGATTTTGAGCGCCCAGGCGCGCCTTACCTCCTCTTTCATGTTCCTGGGGGAAACGCCCGCCGTCGGGGGAGGGTTGGGGTCATTCGCATTCCGCCTGAATCTGCGGGGACAACTGGATGACCTTTTCTCGTTCGTCGAGAAATTTGAAAAGTTCCGCTACCTCTCGGCGCTTTCCTCTTTTTCCGTCTCGCGGGGCGAGAAGGAGAGCGAGATGCTCACCCAGGGCAGTGTGTTTTATCGGCAGCCATGAAATCCCGTTAGAGACAACTAAAACATACATTTATGCAACCCTCCATTTATAAACATAAAACACCGGTTGGCAACGAAATGGCCGTGATTATTACGGTCGCCCATGGCGACCTGTCTCTAACGGGATGAAAAAGGTTTTTTCATTTCTTAGGGTAGGGCCGCTGCGTTTTTCCTCGCAGAGCGTGTTTCTCATATTGGCGGTGGTGATGACGGTAGTGGTGGCGGTGTGCATTATCTACGCATCCTTTCTCCTTGTTTCGCGGGTGAATGTGGCGGTGACGGTGGAACAGGCCTCCAGGCCCGCGGTGCGGTTTGACATTGAAGGTTTTAAAAAGCTACAGTTGACGAAGTGATTTTTAGATGAGTTTTAAGTGAACAGGGGCATGTAGTTCAGTGGTAGAACGCCATTCTGATAAAATGGAGGTCGAAGGTTCGATTCCTTCCATGCCCACAA
>PCRZ01000042.1:0-122 GCA_002772205.1 Candidatus Jorgensenbacteria bacterium CG23_combo_of_CG06-09_8_20_14_all_54_14
TATTCGTACCAAAATTCGTAATTTGTAGAGAAATCAACATGAGACCCCCTATTCAGCGAAAAAGAATTTCCGAATATAAGGACCGCCTCCTTGAGATACGGCGGGTAACCCGTGTCATGGCG
>PCRZ01000042.1:147-4939 GCA_002772205.1 Candidatus Jorgensenbacteria bacterium CG23_combo_of_CG06-09_8_20_14_all_54_14
CCACAGTGGTGGTGGGTAACCTCCGGGGGAAGGTGGGTATCGGTGTGGCAAAGGGGGTGGATGTAATGTCGGCGGTGGAGAAGGCGCGGCGGCAGGCGGAGAAGCATCTCAAGGTAATATTCCTCGTGGAGAATCGGACCATTCCCCATATGGTGGAGGCGAAGTACGGTGCCGCGCGGGTGCGGATAAAACCCGCGGCGGCGGGGCACGGGCTCATCGCGGGCGGTTCCGCGCGCGCGGTGCTTGAACTCGCGGGGGTGCGCGACATCTCGGCGAAGATCCTTGGGAGAACAAAGAGCAAGATTTCAAACGCCATGGCGACCCTCGCGGCGCTCTCTAGTTTAAAATCAGAAGCACGAAATTCGAAGCACGAAACAGATAATAACGACCAAAACCAACATCAAAAAAGTTCAGAAAATTAAAATTTAAAGTTTCGTTTCGAATTTCGGTATTCGAATTTCGGATTTCATCATCACCCATGCAGTTACACCAACTTTCAGCTCCAACGGGGAGAAAAAAACAAAAGCGCGTGGGGCGCGGGGGTAAGCGCGGCACGTACTCCGGCCGCGGCCAGAAGGGGCAGCGAGCCCGTGCGGGGCATCGCATTCGTCCCGCCTCGCGCGACCTCATTCAGCGCATCCCGAAGCTCCGCGGTGTAAAGCATAGTCGCCTGACGGAACGTGCGATGGTGATAAACGTGGGCGACCTCGCCCGCGTGGGCGTGAGCGAGATAACCGTGGCGGTGCTCCGCGCAGAGGGATTCATTCGGAAATCGAAGGGACGTGTGAAGATATTAGGCGGGGGAGACGTGAAACGCGCGCTGACCCTAAAAGGCATCCCTGTTTCCGCGAGCGCGAAGAAGAAAATAGAGGCCGCGGGCGGGAGGATAATGTAACTGACAACTTATAACTAATAACTACTAATAACTACTAATAACTACCGATGCAGAAATTCCTCCAAATTTTTAAAATCCCCGATCTCCGGAACAAGGTGCTCATAGTGCTGGGGCTCCTCCTCGTGTTCCGCGCGCTTGCCGCCATCCCCGTGCCGGGGATCGACGCCGCAAAGCTCCAGCAATTCTTTTCCTCCAATGACCTCTTGGGGTTCCTGAACATTTTCTCGGGGGGCGGGCTCTCCAACCTCTCCATTCTTATGCTGGGGGTGAGCCCCTACATCACCGCCACCATCATCCTCCAGCTGCTCACCATCATTTTTCCGAACCTGAAGAAGGCCTACTACGAAGAGGGCGCGGAGGGGCGCGCAAAGTTCAACCGCCTGTCGCGCTACCTCACGGTGCCTCTGGGGGCGCTCCAGGGGTACGGCTTTCTGAATCTCCTCGCCTCACAGGGCATCGTGGGCCCCTTCACGCTCCCGGAACTCTTGAGCAATGTGGTGGTCATCACCGCGGGGAGTGTGCTCATTATGTGGATCGGTGAGCTCATCAGCGAGTACAAGATAGGGAACGGCATCTCGCTCATCATTTTCGCGGGCATCGTGAGCCGCATTCCCGAGGTGGTAAGTTCGGTGGTATTGAACTGGAGCCCCGCGGCGCTCCCCACCTATCTTATGTTCGTCATTCTCGCGATCATCGTCATCGCTGGGGTGGTATTCGTGAACGAGGGAGAACGGAAGGTGCCCGTCTCCTACGCGAAGCAGGTGCGGGGTAACCGCCTCTTCGGCGGCGTCTCCACCTACCTACCACTCAGGGTGAACCAGGCGGGCGTGATTCCCATCATTTTCGCCATTTCCCTGCTCCTCTTCCCGCAGTTCTTCGCCCAGATGGTTGCGGTGATATCCCCCGATCTCTCATTGAAATTGAACGCCATCGTTTCAAATTTTTTCAATAACCTTATGATCTACAGCGCGCTCTACTTTGCGCTCGTGGTGGTGTTCACCTACTTTTACACCGCCATCACCTTTGACCCGCAGGAGATCGCGAAGAACCTCCAGCGGAGCGGGGGATTCATTCCCGGCATCCGCCCTGGGCAGGCGACCGCCGAGACCATTAAGAAGATTGTCCACCGCACGACGCTCTTCGGCGCGCTCTTCCTCGGGGTAGTGGCGATCCTCCCGAACATAACCCAGCTTATTACGGGCATTAAGATACTTACCATCGGCGGCACCGCGCTCCTGATCGTGGTCGCGGTGGCGCTGGAGGTGCTGAAGCAGATAGAGTCCCAGCTCACCATTCGCGAGTACGAGGGGATATTTTGAATGGTTTTGTAGCCCCGACGTTACGTCGGGGCTACAAAACCTTCACCCCGCCTCTTATTTGCAGAGATGTGAGATAGTTCGTTACCACACCCTTTATCTGAACGGGCGTTCAACGGCTAACTAAACAGAGGCGAGCAACGCGGGGCTTAACGGTTCCTTATATGGCTCCTTATAGCATAGCTATGTCACCGCAATTCAGCCATGGCATAGTTCACGTGACAACGCTCATTCGTACGGTGTATGGTAAGAGACCTTGATGGATGAAGCGCCTCGCCGTGAATGGCTCTTTATAGCATAGCTATGTCACCGCAATTCAGCCATGGCATAGTTCGCGTGACAATACTCATTCGTAAGGAGACGCAAGTTTTGGTGCTGGGTTGAAGAACCGCGAGCAAAAATTGTGCGGGGTAGAGCCACTTTTGGCGACTATTGACATTTTCATTCAGTGCGATAAAATATGAACTAGTAAACTTGCCGAGCTCGGTCCGCGGGGTTCCGGCGGGTAGACAACGACAGCGGTGAGCGGCGAACGTGCGTTGCCCAGTGTTTGCCGCAATACGACAGTGGGCAACCTTCTCGAGAGTGGAGAGAAGGGAGTTCCCCGACTCAACTGCCGAGAACGGGAACGGTAGTTCCGCCTTACCTGGCAGTTATTATGAAGTGCCTCCGGTGCCACTCTCCCGGAGGTTTTTTTTATCATCTTCAAAAATACCGCATGTGAGATTCTTTTGAAGACGCAAGTGTTTCATTCTTCATGCGGGGTGTTGTATAGTGAAGCCATGCCAAAGCAGGTGGTTATTATCTACGGTCCGCCGGGGGCGGGGAAGGGGACGCAGGCCGAGCTCCTCGCGCGGCGGTTCGGATTCGTCCATTTTGACACCGGGCGCTTCTTAGAGATGCTCGTCCACGCGCCGGGTGTGCAGAAGGACCCAATTCTCCGCCGCGAGCGGAAGAATTTTGACACCGGGAAATTAATAACCCCCGCGTGGGTTTTGAAAATGGTGAAAGAGGAGGTGAAGAAGATTGGTGCCGCGGGATACTCCGTCGTTTTCAGCGCCTCACCCCGTACGCTCTATGAGGCGTTCGGTGAGGGGAAAGAGAAAGGGCTCCTCGCGACACTCGTGAAGTTCTACGGTAAAACGAACATCCACCCAGTATGGCTCACCATCCGCCCCGCGACCACCCTCAAGCGGAACAGTGCACGGAAGATCTGTTCCGTCTGCGGGCTTCCCAAGCTCGCGAACGCGCGCATAAGCCGCTGTCCCTTCTGCGAGGGGCCGCTCCGCACGCGGACATTGGACAAGCCGTCGGTTATCAGGGAGCGTCTCAAGGAATACGCGGGCCGCACATACCCTATGTTCCGCGAGTTCAGGCGGCGCGGATTCCGCGTCATAAAAGTGAACGGTGAACCTGCGCCGTACATGGTATTTCAAAACGTAACGAAAGTATTGGGATTATCCTCATCCCGTTCCGGAAAGTAAAGAATGAGGTGCTTTAATTAATTAAAGCACCCTCCGTGGAAGCATTAAAATTATGGCCTGTCCCGTTAGAGACAACCCGATTCAATAGCTGACGCTTACCATATGAACACAAAAAATGCAAAGGTTTTTTTAAATGCGCAACTCACGGGTGTGCTCTTTAAGTACACCCCGTCTCTAACGGGATGAAGACAAAATTGAAATCGGAGGGCGATATTAAGTTGCTCCGCGCCTCAGGGCGCGTTCTTGCCGAACTCCTCGCACTCTTGAAGAAAAAAGTAAAACCGGGCGTTGTGCTCAGCGAACTTGATAGTGCGGCGCGGGAGTATTTGAAAAAAGCGGGTGCGCGGCCGGCGTTCCTAAGGTACCAACCGGAGGGTGCTTTAAAACCCTTTCCCGCGGCCATCTGCACCTCCGTGAACGAACAGATTGTACACGGCATTCCCTCGGCTTATAAATTAGTAGAAGGGGATATTTTAAAAATTGATGCGGGGGTGGACTATAAAGGGTATTTTACCGATGCGGCCATTACGGTGCCGGTGGGGAGGATATCCAAGCGGGCGGAGCATCTCGTGCGGGTAACCTCGCAGGCGCTCCAAAACGCCATCCGCGCGGCAAAGCTAGGCGGGCACCTCGGCGACATCGGCGCCGCGGTCACCCGCACCCTTCGGGGGAGCGGGTTCCGTGCGGTGAGGGGCCTGACGGGCCACGGCGTGGGGTTCGCGCTCCACGAGGACCCCACGGTCTTTAACTACGGCACGAAAGGTGAGGGGATGGTATTGCGGCCCGGCCTTGTACTTGCGATAGAGCCCATGATTTCCGCCGGTTCGCCTGAGATAGATGAGCAACCCGATGGGAGTTACACCACTCGCGACGGTTCATTAGCCGCCCATTTTGAACACACGGTGGCGATTACGGAGCGCGGTCCAGAGATTTTGACGAGGTAGTGGAACAAAAAATTGTCCACAAAAGACGTCGGACATCCTTGGGATGTCCGACGTCTGAACATTAATCTCCGTTCTTGTGAGGGTTATGGTTTTTGCAAACCTTACTGCTGCATCTCTCCGGTATCGTTTTCGTTCCTTCTCCTCCTTCGTCCG
>PCRZ01000007.1:0-3195 GCA_002772205.1 Candidatus Jorgensenbacteria bacterium CG23_combo_of_CG06-09_8_20_14_all_54_14
GAGGCCCGTGCCCCGCGCCACGCAGTTCAGGGGGTCCTCCACCACCTGCACCGCAACCCCGATCTCCTTTTGTATGAGCTGATCAATCCCGCGGAGCAGACTTCCGCCGCCGCAGAGGTATATGCCGTTTCGGTAGATGTCGCCCACGAGCTCCGGTGGGGTGTCTTCTATCAGGTCCTTCACGACCTCTACCACCGACTTCAGGGGACGCTGGAGCCATGCGCGCACCTGGGCATCACGGATAATAATCTCGTGCGGGAGACCGGAGGCAACGTCACGCCCGCGCACGGTGATCTCAAGCCGTTCCCCTCCCGGCATCGCGGATCCGGCAACCGTCTTTATTTCCTCGGCGGTCGGCTCGCCGATGGCAAGCTTCAGCTCATCCCGCACCCCCCGAATGATCTCATGGTTCAGGAAGTCCCCCGCGGTCTTCAGGCGCCGCGATACCACAATACCGTTCATGGAAATGACGGCTATGTCCGCCGCCCCAGCCCCGATGTCCAAAATGAGGTACGCGGTGGGTTCCCCTACATCCAGGCGGCTGCCGATGGCCGCGGCGAGCGGCTGTTCAATTAGGTGCACCGCGCTCGCCCCCACTTCCCGCATGAGATCCTCCACCGATTTCCGCTCCACCTCGGTGAGATTGGTGGGCACGGAAACCACCGTTTCTGTCATCCAGGACCACGGGATGCGGTCGTTCTTCAAAAAGCGCTGGAGCATCTCCTTCGCGACATCAAAATCCGCGATGACGCCGTGGGAGAGCGGCTGGAGCGCGGTGATGTGGGAGGGGGTGCGCGAGAGCATTTTCTTCGCCTCCGCGCCCACCGCCACCACGCGGTTCGTCCGGTTGTTGAACGCCACAAAGGACGGCTCGTTCACTACAATGCCGGCACCCTTCAGGTAGATGCGGGTGGCGTCGGTGCCGAGATCAATGCCTAGAAATTTTTTGAAAAGCATATTTAGTTACGCGATGCGAAATTACGAATTCATCCGAATCTACGAATAATATGGGGGATCCGAAATTCCAATGCTCTAAACCCCCATTTTGGATTTGTGATCTGGATATTCGAATTTGTTTCGGATTTCGGACTTAGGATTTTCGACTAATTACCTAGTTACCAAATTACTTAATTACCGCGTTTATTTCTTTCGGCTTCACGAGCGTGGTCTCCGTTTCGGCACGGCGCTTGAGCTCCACCTTGTCCGCCGCAACGGTCTTCGTACTCACCACGGCGCGCCATGGGAGCCCGATGAGGTCCGCATCCGCAAACTTTTCCCCAGGGCTCACCCCTTCACGATCGTCGTAGAGCACCTCCACACCTGCTTTTACCAAATCATCGTACACCCTATCGGTGAACTTTATGAGGGCCGGTGCGGCCTCCCCGATAAGAAGCAGGTGCACCCGGGCGGGCGCCACGCTCTCCGGCCAGATGATACCGCGCTCGTCGTGGTGCTCTTCCACGATGGTGCCGATGAGCCGCTCCACGCCGATGCCGTAGGAAGCCATGATGACCTGGTGGGTCGCGCCGCGCGAGTCCTTGAACACGAGGCCAACGGGCTCCGAGAAGCGGGTACCCAGTTTGAAGATATTTCCCACTTCAATGCTTGAAACCTTCTCCAAAACGCCCTTGCCGCACTTTGGACAGCGGCCGCCCGCCTTGCCCTCGGCAATTTCCTTGTTCTGCGCCCATCCGCAGAGCCGACAGAGCAATATCTCATCCTCGCCCGCGGGCGACTCCACCATGAACTCATGCGAGTATTTGGAAAAATCGCCCCCGGAGGCCTCCGTCACATATGACTTCAGGTGGCACCGCTTAAAAACTGTCTGATAGCTTTCCTTCACCCGATCGTAGAACTCCTCAAGTGACACATCGTCGGCATGAAAACTGTAGAGATCTTTCATGGTGAACTCGCGCCCCCGGAGCAGGCCCGACTTCGGACGTTCTTCGCTCCGGAACTTGGTCTGGATCTGGTAGACGGCAATGGGCAGGTCCTGGTAGGAGGTGATAACGTGCTTTGCGATCTCCGCAATCACCTCTTCGTGCGTGGGCCCCAATCCCATCTCGCGGCCGGTCTGGTCCTTGAACTGGTACATCACTTTGGAGAGCGCCTTCCAGCGGCCGGTGGGCTCCCACACCGATTTGGGGTGGAGCGCCGGCATGATCATCTCGGCGCCCAGCTTGTCCATCTCCTCGCGGATGATGCGTATGATTTTTTCCTTCACCTTGAACCCGAGCGGCAGGAACGAGTACACGCCCGCCATGAGCTTGTGGATGAAGTTCGCCCGTATCAGAAGTTGAGCATTCGCCGCCGTCTCATCCCGTGGCGCCTCCCGCTGGGTTTTCAGAAATAGTTTGGATTGACGCATACGTGGCTATTTTAGACCATCCGCTTGTTTTTTTCCACTGCGCACGGAGTCGAGCAACCAGGCGTAATATTCCACTCCGCATCCCGGCACGAGAGGTGCTAAGTATGACATGTCATACTTAGCACCTACAACCCAAAGTGGGTTTATTCTCCCAAAGAAAACCATGCCGCGGGGGGCGCGGTAGTTCATTCACGGGAGGTACACCATTCCATACTTGGTGCGAATAGATCTCCTGCCCGCACGGCGCTCTGTTGGGTATCGGCGGCTACCATACATCCCCCGCTTCCGCTCCGTTTTGCCCCGCTCCCGATAGCTCCGATAGGCACACTCCTGGAGCGCCTTCCGAACAGCCATAATAGTCTGCCGAGAGATCTGTAATTCCTTAGAAATCTCACGTGGGCGTTTCCCGTCACTGATGCGGCTAATCACAGCAGCACGCATCACCAGCGAATGACACTCCTTCGCGGTGGCAAGCAAGGCAACGCTTCTCGGGGAAGCGAGGAGTTCCCTCCAGCATGCCGCCTCCCACTCGCGCCTCGACGGGTAACGACTGATTGGCGGAATGGAAATTGAAATCTTTGGTGCGCTTTTCGTCATATCTTACACTATTCCATCACGCTAAGTATGACACGTCATACTTAGCGTTACCTACCGCTTTGTTGCCGGTCTGCCCATATGCATACGACTCCAGCAGTACTTACCCTCCGACAATACTCGACATCACACCACCTCGGCATTGTCCTTCGACGTAGCTCAGGATCAATCGGACGACTTCCGATTGATAGCATTGTTCACAGTATACAATCTCTGGTCGTTCTGGCGAATAA
>PCRZ01000007.1:3227-8087 GCA_002772205.1 Candidatus Jorgensenbacteria bacterium CG23_combo_of_CG06-09_8_20_14_all_54_14
CTTGGGATTTCCTGCCGCCGCAGGCGCAGGAGCGGTGCCACAACTTCAGAGGGTTCCTCTGGGCGAGACGCTCGTAGTGGCGGCAGTTGGGGCAGAGGCGGGGCAGGGGGAGGTTCATCCGGCGGTAGAATTGGAGCTCCTCGGGGATGATGCGGAACGCCGTCGTACATTGATGGTTGCAAGACGCGGATAAACGCTGATCAAGACGCGGATTATCGCTGATGACGGCATGGGCGCAACTCCGACAGGTCTTGGTTTCTCGCTGCATATGTCTGCAACGCTATCTGTTATTAGTTCTAAGTTATAAGTCTCTTATTCACTACAGCCGCCCCACATCCTGCACGGTCACCAGCACCATAAGGAGCAGGAGGAATACGAACCCCGCCGCGTTCACGATGCGCTCGAACTTGACCGGTATCGGCGAGCCCTTGAGCTTCTCTATGAGGAGAAAGAGCACCTGCCCGCCGTCCAATGCAGGAAACGGAATGAGGTTCAACACCACGAGATTGATGGAAATGAGGCCTAAAAAGTGGAGGAGGTAGGCAAACCCCAATGACCCCGCCTGCGCCGCCGCGGCCACCACCCCCACCGGCCCCGCGACTTCCTTCAAAACCTCCGGCCTCTGGAAGACGCTCGCAAAAAAGTTCACGAACCCCCCCGCGATGAGCTTCAAGAGTATCCAACTCTCCTCCGCCCCCTTCCCGAAACCCTCAAGGAGAGAGGTGCGGGGGACGCCGACCTCCGTCAAACTCACCCCGAGCGGCCCTTCGCCCTCCGGCGGCGCCTCCCGGGGAGCAAGCGAAACCTCACGCGTCTCCTTGCCAACACCCGTCACCACCGCTACCGGCGCTCCCTGCCGCACCGCATCTCCCACCGCCGCGATGAAATCATCCGCACCTACCGGGTCGCGGAGCACACGGTCGCCCGCTCGCACCTCTGCTACCACATCCCCGCGCGCGAGCCCTGCAGCGGCCGCGGGAGAGTCCGGCGCCACGCCGGTGAGCATGAGGTGCGGAGGCGCTCCAACCATAAATACGAGTGAGAGGGCGAGCCAGCCAGCAATGAGGTTTGCGAGGACCCCCGCCACCACGATGGAAACACGGCGCCAGAGGCGCTGCGCGGAAAAACTGCGCGGGTGTTCCTCCGTTTCCTCTCCCATCCCGTGAATCTTCACAAAACCCCCGAAGAGGAGCGCATTCACACTGTATGTGGTCTCACCGTGCGCCCTCGCGAAAAGCCGCGGCGGGAATCCGAACCCAAACTCATCCACCCGCACTTTGAAAAACTTCGCCGCGAGGAAATGTCCCAGCTCGTGCACGAGGATAAGCACGGAGAGCCCGATGACGGTGAAGAGTATCGCCATAGACAAAGCCCTTAACTGCTAATTTCTGCTATTTTTACATTCACCATTTTCTCAATCTCTTTCCCCGTCTCCTCGGTCGCCTTCTGTACCTCCTCCTTATGCTTAAATTTTTGGTCCTCGGAAAGCTCCCCGTCGTCGGAGAGTTTCTGAATTTTTTTGTTCCACTCGTCGCGCTCACGCCGCACCTTGATGCGTGTTTGCTCGGCGATCTGCCCCGCGTATTTCATGAACTCCCGGCGGCGCTCCGCAGAAAGTTCCGGAAGATAGGCGCGCACGACGTTCCCTTCTCCCTGTACCGAAAGTCCCAGTGAGGCCCCCTCAAGCGCTTTCGCAACGCTCGCTACCGCGTTCGCATCCCACACGTTGATGTGGATCTCGCGGGGCGGCACCACACCCACCGAACCGAGCTGTTTCACTGGGAGCGTCTGACCGTAGTAATCCACCTTGATATCCTCCACGAGCCCCGCGTGGGGACGGTTTGTGCGCACTCCCTGGAGTTCCCGCTTCAAGCCCTCCAGGAGCGCCTTCAAATGGTTTTTGTATTCTTCAACGAGGGAATTCATAACGCGATTCGAAACTACAAACGCGATGCGAAACTACGAATTCATCCGAATCTACAAATTTATTTTGCATCTCTATTCGTTGATTCGTGTTATTTGTAGTTTAGCATCGGTTCGTAGATTCGCGCTATTCGTAGTTTTGCATCGGTAAAGCGCTAGCGATTGGATAGGTGAGCGCGGACGGCTTTCCGCTGAAGATTCTCATTTACATTATAGCGTTTGACGTTCATTTCGCGGTCCAAGAGGTAGGCAAGGGCAGACCCGTGCGTCTCGGCTCCCCTCTCCCAAAGGGAGAGGATGCGTTCCTCAAGTTCATCTGAGAAAGTTCTCTCCTTTTTCTCCCCGCCGACGCCCTGTATTAGCGAGAGGGCGCGCCCCAGCCGTCCGAACGAGCGGCGCGCCACCTCTCGCGCGCGCGCCGCGGGTACGCGGAACGATTTCACTAGCGCCTCGGCAAGCTCGGCGTTTGAAAAGCGCGGGAAATACACCTTGGCGAGTCGGGAGAGGAGCGGAGGGAAAAGCACCTGCGGGTCGTGCGCGATGAGGATGATGAGTGAGTGCGGCGGCGGCTCTTCCACAATTTTGAGCATCGCGCTCTGCGCCTCCGCGGTGAGGAGGTGCGCGTCGTTCACCACCGCGAGGCGGCGGGGTGAGCGGAGAGGGGTTTGCGAGAGAAACGTGCGGAGCTCCCGCACCGCGTTAATTCCGATAGTACCATCTACCGGCGCGCACCATTGGACATCAATGAGCGGTGCCCCCGATACCGCGAACATCCCCTGTTCCAAAAAGTGCGCGAATGAGCGCGCGAAGGTGTACTTACCGGTCTGCGCCTCGCCGAAGAAGAGATAGGCGTGGCTCAAGCGGCCCTCTTTCACCAGCTTTTGAAACGCGCGAACCTTGTCTTCGTGACCTATAAGCATGGCTGCTTGAGCTTACCGATGCGAACAACACGAACGGTACGCGAATGTCGCGAATAGATTAAAAGAGTTCTCCTTTCGCATTATTCGCATGAAATTTGCATCGTTCGCATCGCGTTCACTAATGTCTCACCAGCAGGGTTCTCTTATAAACGTCCAAGTGATTCAAAATGGTGGCGGTTCCCTTCGCCACGCACAGGATGGGCGCCTCCGCGGCGAAAGCGCTCACGCCGAGCGACCGCTTGAAGAACTCTTCAATATCGCGGAGCTGGGCGCTCCCCCCCGAGAGAATAATGCCTTTCTCCATGATGTCGGCGGCGAGCTCCGGCGGCGTCACGTTGAAGACGGACTGCACCGAATTCATAATGTCCACGAGGTGGCCGTTGATGGCCTCGGCCACCTCGTTGGAATTCACGGTGAGGTCCCGCGGAAGCCCCGAGGCGAGGTCCCGGCCTCTGATTTTCATCTCCAGTTTGGTGCGGTTGGCGAGCGCCGAACCCACCGTGATTTTCACGTTTTCCGAGGTCCCCTCGCCGATGGCGAGACCGTATTTCTTCCGGATGAAATCGGAGACCGCCACGTCAAAGCGGTTCCCCGCCACCCGCAAACTGGACCACGTAACGATGCCTCCGAGCGAGATAACCGCCACCTCCGTCGTCCCGCCGCCGATGTTCACGATCATGTTCCCCTCCGCCGAGTGGATGGGTATACCGGCGCCAAGCGAGGCGAGGAGCGGCTCCTTCACGAGATACACCTCCTTCGCGCCCGCTTCTTTCGCCGCATTCATCACCGCGCGGTACTCGGTGGAGGTGATGCCAGCCGGCACCGAGATTACCACCTCGGGGCGGAAAATATTGAACGCGCCGATGGCCTTCGCGATGAAATATCTAAGCATCGCCTGCGTGATGTAGTACTCCGCGATTACGCCGTCCTTCAAGGGCCGGTAGGTAACGATGTTGTCCGGCGTGCGTCCCACCATTTCCTTCGCCTCCGCGCCGACAGCGAGCACCGTGTTATCGGGTTTCCGGAGCGCCACCACGGTGGGCTCATTGATAACGATCCCGCGGTCCGGGAGAAAGACAATTGTATTAGTGGTCCCCAAATCTATGCCGATGCGTCGGGTAAACATGCAGTTCTTATCTCCGACCGTGTGTCGGAGCTATAAAATCGAGCACCACATTAGATGCGGACAGGCCCGCTCGGAGTGGTTCGACGATTATATCCTTCATACTCTATTTTTGTATTGAAATTTCATATTGCTGCTTATCTAACAGGGTAGAAGTGCTATAGCCGGAATTTGTCCGCTCCTGCCTCCAGATTCCAGATAGGCACATTTACTCTACTCCCACCATCGAAAAAATTCAAACAAAAAAATCCCCCGGACCCGAAAATCAAAGGGTCAGAGGGATTAAAGATCAAACTTCCAACAGACGACGGAACAGAAAGAATCAAAGAGCTAAACAGCCAGTTGCGCCGCGCCTGCAGGCAGGCAGGGGACAACCACTCGAGGGCGGCGGACGGCGAGCCAGACATCCGAGCACTCAAACTGGTACACAAAAACCTTGAGCGCGCCGCCCGAGCCCATGTACACGAAGGCAACGAAGAACCGCTCCTCTTCCCCATTTTTCTCGGTCTTCACCCTAAAGGGGATGAGAATCGTGGTGCTTGGCGAGAGATATTGGGGATTTTCCCGGCAGAATTTCTTGACCTGGTGCTGGGAAAAACATACCCTATCTGGATCGCCGAACATCTCTGTGAACATCGCATCCTCCTTCAGCTCACACACCCAGACGGGGGTAGACCCGGTGGCACGACCACGCTTATTGGCACCCCACCGCTCAAAATCGGTGTCAATAATTTCAAAGACATCGTGTGCCTCGGCGAGGGTTTCGCTCCCGTCGCAGGGGCCAATGATGACGGATTCGGGGTAGAGAAGTTTTAAGTACTTATTTTGCACTTCTATGAGAAGCGCCTCGTGGAGGACTTCTTTCAGAACTCCACGATTGTCGTGAAGTTGCAG
>PCRZ01000002.1 GCA_002772205.1 Candidatus Jorgensenbacteria bacterium CG23_combo_of_CG06-09_8_20_14_all_54_14
ACTGTATTGCCGACCATAACTTTGAAATAGATGGTGCCGGTCGCGGGCGCAAAAGTCATCGTGAAAGTTGCTGTGCGATTAGCAGTTGACAAGGTAGCTGAAGAAGGAGTGATTATAGGCGACTCTTGTTTAGCGCCTGTTGGATAACCGCTAAGCCACTGGAGCGAATAATTGCCAAAAGGTTTATTAGTTGCCGCAGACCGAATACAGCCGGTGGGCGTATCGCTGCCCGCGGGTCCATTAAGCTTGGAGACACAGCTGTTGTTATCCGCTGGATTAGTCACCTCGGCATTGCCGACCATAACTTTGAAGTAAATTGTGCCGGTCCCGGTCGGCGGGGCAGGCGTTATAACCGTGACAATATCGGAATCAAGTGGTGTCTGGGCAAAAATCAAAGCCCCCCCGGAAACTACTCCCAAACCAATGAGTAGGGCTATATAAAGAATTTTTTTATTCATACTTACTATTATAATATATTTATCTTATTATTATAGCATATTGACTATACCAACCAACAAAGCTGCTTGTTATGAGACCTCTGATTTTTCCATGCTCTAATTGTAGCATATTATAGCATATCTCTATATCAAAAAATCTTGATGAACGCACATTGGATAAAGGAACGCTGCGTCCTCTCTGGACAAGGTTTTCTGCTTTTGCCAACGATACTGAAAATGAGCGGGAAAGCTTGTATTCCTGCCCTGCCGCGGTAACTGTAACATCAACTAACTTTGAAACAGTGTCGCCGATTTGACGAGCCGTCTGTCCGTTACAATTTCGCGATCGCGAAATTGTAACAAATGTATCATAACCCCTGCTAAAATAAATAAGCCCAAACGGATTGCTCTGTTTGGGCTTTTGCTGCCACTTCACCAACAACATCTTCTTTTCGGAAGTTAAACTTCCGAATGTTGGCACAGAAAGCGCCGAGGCAGGTGAAAGTTACCACAGTGCGGCCAGTGAAAAATTAAGATTTGGAGTTATTTGTAAATATCTTTTCTGTGGCCGATTTTGAGAATAATTATCTTATTATGTTTGATGTCGAAAATTGCCCGATAATCTCCTATCCGAAAACGGAAATCACCGAGTCCTTTATCTCCTAAAAATTCTGCGAACCGGAGAGGGTTTTCTGACCTCGTATAAAAATCCAGCTTTTCAAAAATTCGCCGTTGAACTGATCTGGGCAGTTTTTTAAGATTCCTGATAGCACTCGGCTTAAGATAATACTCCATTATCTAAATCTTAAGCAATTTCTTCGCTTCTGCCGAGGAATAAAATTTTTTTTCAGCCCGAGCTTTGGCAATTTTCTTCCGAAAAGGATTCGAAAATCTCATCTCCAATTCCTCAAGCTGTTCTTCAATGCTCTGCCAAACATCAAGGGGGAGAACCACCACTGGCGTCTTCCCGATTTTCTGGATTTTAGCTTTTTCTAACAATTGCTGTACAGTCATAAATAAATGATACCACACTCAAAAATCAAAAGTCAAAAAATTAAGCCCGAACGGATTGCTCCGATTCGGGCTTTTGATGCTTTGAAACTATACTACTTCACAAGCAACATCTTCTTCGTGGCGACGAAGTTTTTGACTTCGAGGCGGCGAAGATAGGCACCGCTCAGGAGGTTAGAACTGTCTAAGAGAACCTTGCCAAGCCGACCCGTACGCTACCGCGCATAAGTTTTAGAAGTGCGCCGCTCAACCCAGGTCACTTCAATGACGCCCTCCTCGGGTTTGATGTCGTAGAACGCGCGGTAGACACCGATGCGGCGGCGCCACGATAGGGATTCTCGGTGAAGCGCCTCAATCGCTAAAACAACCCGCCGCGCCTGCTCTCGGGGGAGCCGCGCGAGTACCCTATGGACCTTTGGGTCAACCTTCAATGCCCAGCTGCCCCTTGAGCTCATGGAGAGTGAGGAAGTCGCCGCGGGCAATCCGCCGGCGGGCGGCGGCAATGGCGTGCTGCTGGCGAGGGGTAAACACTATTTCCCTCATCTCTCCGAGTTTCGTTTTGAGCAACTCTTGATACTCCCGGCGGGGAATTACCACAAGGTCGCCATGCCGCGCGAGTTCCTTAGGAATGGTGATGGTAACCATAACACCACTATTGTACCACATCGCCACAATGAAAATCAACCAACGCGAAAGGGCTGATGAGTTTTTCTCATCAGCCCCCTGGTGACTCCGACTGCAACGTCGGAGTTATTACTTCACAAGAAGCATACGCTTCGCTTGTACGAACGTTCCCTCCCCACGCGAAGCCGCGCAGGATAGATACTCAAGTCGCCACCGGCACCTTGAAATTAGTCCGCACCCGACCTCGTTCCTTGGCGGGAACGGGACCGAGAATTTCGATACCCACAAGGTTGTTTTTTTTGTCCAGGTCAACCAAAAGCGAGTCCATCAGCTTGATGGTTTTCGCGGGCTTTCCCTTGCGGACGTAGATGTAGGAGGCTTGTGCTTCCTTGTCGTACTCAATGCGCATAGTAGATGGTGAGAATAATGATGCCCTTATCTTCCTCAACGGCTACGACCTCCAGCCGTTTGTTTCTCACAAATTTTACCAAAATTTTTCGGTTCCCGAAAGAGGGTTGGACGATGTCGGGATGTGAGAGTGTGGACTCTAAATATCTCACGGAAATACCTCTTTCCTTCATCCTTTTCTTCGCATGGTCAGTCAACCGGTAACGCTTCATCTCACTTTTATTATACTGTACACCGCTCTTCAAAATCAACCAACGCAAAAGGGCTGATGGTATATCACATCAGCCCTTTGATTACTGCCACTTCACCAGCAACATCTTCCTCACTGCTCGGAAACCACTTGAGGTCTCAATGCGGTAGGGAGGATCGGGAATAATCTACCGCATCCACGCCCTACGCGCTCGCCTCGCTGTAGCTCCTCGCCTCGTCTCCGACGAGTCGGGGCGGGCGGCGAAGCGGGAAGCCACGTGAGAAATCTATGGCATTTTCAATTTCCAGTACGCTACCGCGCATACGTTGTGGAAGTGCGCCGCTCAACGCGGAACACATGGACAATCCGCTTCGTGGGGAAAAGTTCGTAGCGGACGCGGTAGGAGCCAATCCGCTTCCGCCAAACATTTCTTTCTCCCTTCATTTTCTGGATGTCGCCGCCAAACGGATCGGTCAGCAACTGCGCCATTGCCACCAAAAGCCGCTCCGCGTCCCGACGGGGAATAAGGCGGAGAAACTTATCCACTACAGGATCAACGTGTAAAACCCAAGTTCCGCTTGAGCTCATCGAAGGTAAGGAATTTGCCGCGGGCGTAATTCTTTCTTCCGCGCGCAAGATCTCGGCGCTCGGCGGGTGTCGGTGTAAATTCCACCACCCGCTTGGCGGCGATGAGCTTTTCGTATTCCGCCTTGGGGATGAGCACAAGTTCATCTTTCCGGGAAAGCTCTTTGGGAATAGTGATGGTGGTCATAGCGAAGCTATTGTACCATACAACACCATGGAGTCAACAACTAAGGGCTGATACGATATGTATCAGCCTTTTGATTACTGCCACTTCACCAACAACATCTTCCTCACTGCTCGGAAACCGTTTGAGGTCTCAATGCGGTAGGGAGGATCGGGAATAATCTACCGCATCCCCGCCCTACGCGCTCGCCTCGCGTTCGCTCCGGTCGTACGTCGCCAGAGGCTTTGACGACGGCGCGCGAAGCGGGAAGCCGCGGAACCGATTCACCGCTTCCCCAAAAGCTCGAAGAATCTCTCCCGCGTCATCCGTGCCGTTTTGAGATTGTTTTTAATAATGAACACATCAATCTCTTTCTCTTTGGGAAACACAACGGGGCGTGGGTAGCCCGCTTTCACGTAGACTACATGATCCCCCGCTATACGATCTAGCCGCCAACCGTCGCGCTCAAAAGCCCGTGCGATCACCTTCCAGTGAAGCGGCTTTATCTTCGGCATCTACACTGAAACCTCGAGCGTCGCGAATGAAACATTCGGCCACTGCACGCGCTTGTTTTTCAGCACGAAACCCGCGTCCCGCAGTACCTCGGGAAGCGTCCCTACTTTCTTGGCGGTTTCGAGAAAGAGCACTACTGCTTCCTTCAACCGAAGCTCGGCCTGCGCCTTGGTTTTACCCTGCGAAGCTACCTCCAACTCGGGGTTGTATGCAACGTACCGTTTCCCGGACTTCCAGATTTTCGTCGTGAGCAGAAGCTGTTGTTTCATAGTTCGAGTATATCACGCCCCATAATGAGGTCAACCAACGCAAAAGGGCTGATGTATACCACATCAGCCCTTTTATTACTGTTACTTCACCAGCAACATCTTCTTTTCGGAAGTTAAACTTCCGAATGTTGTTGATCTGGCGTCCAAACGGTAGAAATATACGCCGCTCATTTTTTCTTCACCTCCGGCACACCCAAGTCCCTGCAGATTTTCCTCGCGAGAAAATCATCAATGTCTGTGTGGCGCGGGACCGTTGAGACGCGTCGCACCGCGGGATTGAAAAAGACACTGTGCCGCGCACCTTCGCGGACAAACGAGCACCCATGCGCAATGAGGTACGCGATGAGCGCACGCCGCTTCATCGCGCAGGGAGAGTAATGGGCTCGCGAATAACCCGCCGGCCACCGGTCTCCGTGAGCGCGCGATTAACTTCTATGATAAGCGAGAGGGCGTCCTTCAGGTTCTCCTTCGCCTCCTTGAGGGTTCTCCCTTGGGTGTTCACCCCGGGAACTTCTTCCACCCAGCCGAGGTACCACTTGCCACGCTTTTGATAGACGGCAGTAAACTGCTGCTTCATACACCACCATGATACCACACCATATCACGCAACGCAAAAGGGCTGATGTATATCGCATCAGCCCTTTGATTACTGCTACTTCACCA
>PCRZ01000037.1:0-1081 GCA_002772205.1 Candidatus Jorgensenbacteria bacterium CG23_combo_of_CG06-09_8_20_14_all_54_14
GGTTCAACCGAGCCCTTCGGCAGTGAGCCCTTCGGTGAACTTAGGCCTTCGGCTCTGAGGCTCAGGCTCGAAGAGGTGGTGAACTTACTGAATCCGCTCAGGATTGAACTGCTCAGTCGAGGTCCTCAGCCAAACTCCTTGTCAAAGGATTTACCCTAAGCTTGTCGAAGGGTTATCCCAACCGTTTGTTTCTCATGAATATGAAGAAACCTTTAAACCACACCGTGAGCGCTTTCCGCCACGGCATAACGGATACAAAGTAGTTCAACTCCATAATGCCCTTGAAAATCCACGCGGGGAAACCGGATATCACGAATAGCCCTATCTTCGCGATGGCGTACCTGCCGCCCACCGGCACGATGTAGGGGTAGCGGTGTGGAATATACTCATATTTTTTAGAACGTCTATCAGCACCGTTATTTTTATCCGCATAAATCCGCGTTTCTTGCTTTGCGAGCCCATCCGCATAAATCCGCGATTCATCGGCTTTTATCTCTTCAGTGATGTTCATCGCCGCGGTGCGCCCCTCCATCATGGCGGGGCGCGCCATTCCGGGGATGGGCGTTTTGATTCGCGGGTTGTAGAGGTAGGCGGTATCGCCGATGGCGTAGACGCCTCTGGTGAGGGAAGAGTTTTGTTCTGCGGGGAGGCACTCCGTCGCAGAGGAAATTTCCAGGTGTCCGCGCGGCTCCTTCTTTAAAGACAGTGGCTCCGCGAGCGTGTGGGGTTTCACACCGCCGGTCCAGATGCAGATATCAAAGTATACCTTCTCGCCGCTCGCGAGGAGTGCGAACGCAGGGAACACCTCTGTGATGAGTTCCCTCGTGAGAATGCTCACGCCGAGGCGTTTCAAGCGCCGTTCGGCCCTACGTATGACGCGCGGGTCCATCGCGGCGAGGATGGAAGAACCTGCTTCTATGATGGTGACGTGCACCCTATGAGAAGTTGCGCTTGCGTCCGCGCGGGTTTCAGAGAGGGTGCTACAGTTAACTGTAGCACCCTCTCTGGTGTGGTGGAGTAAATTGCAGCTATGCGAACGGATGTGGCCTTGCGAAGTTTGTATTGCGATCTCTGCCGCGAG
>PCRZ01000037.1:1132-9536 GCA_002772205.1 Candidatus Jorgensenbacteria bacterium CG23_combo_of_CG06-09_8_20_14_all_54_14
ATCGGCGTGCGCGACCACGCTCACCAGTGCGTCGCGGATTTTGAGTGCATCCGCGAACGTTTTCAAAGGCAGTGCGTATTCTCCAAACCCTTGGATGCCGAAGTAATTTACCTCCGTGCCCAAGGCGATTACAAGATATTCAAAGGCAAGTTCACTCTTGGTGAGGCGCACGGTACGCGTGGCGAGATTTATGGAGGTTACCGAATCCTCAATTACGGTGATAGGGAGCCCTGCCGCGAGCTCGCGGAGGTTCACCGTGACGATGGATTGGAGCTTGTCGTTTCCCGCGGCGCGCCCCGATGTCACGGCTATTTTATAAAGTAGGGGAGTAAGGGTGTAGTAGGGTTTTTTATCTACGAGCGTGATTCCGTATTGCTCGGTGAGCTTCAGTTTTTTAAGCGCGCGCCCGAGCCGGAGCGCGGCCTGGAGCCCCCCGAACCCGGCGCCGAGGATGACGATGGTGCGCATTGGTATAATCTTATCATTTTCATAAGACATTTTTTCTTTTTGGTGTTCTGCGGTAAGATAGAACCGATGCTCAAGTTCTTGAATCCAGCGGTGGCGAAGAAATATAGCGGTAAAACCGCGCTGGTGCGTATTGATTTGAATATTGAAGACGCTGATTTATGCGGATCTTCGGACAGATCTATGCTGGTGACCCATCCAAAGGTTGAAGCGGTCATCCCGACCATCCAACTGCTTCTAAAGCACAAGATAAAAGTGGTGCTTTTGAGCCACCGTGGAAGACCGACCATTCCAAAAGTTGTTAGTTGTAAGTTGTCGGTTAATGGCGGTTTCTCCCTTTTGCCCTTCGCCGACATTCTTTCACAAAAACTGGGCGTACCGGTATCGTTTATCCAGAACCTGAATTTCCCTATCATCAAGCGTCAGCTCCAGTGGTCATCGCGGAAGGTGTTCCTTTTGGAAAACCTCCGTTTTTTGCCCGGTGAGGAACAAAACGATAGCCGCCTTGCCCGCCAATTGGCGGGGCTCGGCGATTTCTATGTGAACGACGCATTCTCGGTCTCTCACCGCGCGCACGCGTCCGTGGCGGCTATCACAAAATTTCTCCCGTCGTTCGGCGGTTTGTGCTTGGAGCGGGAATTGGAGTCGCTGAACTACATAATGAAAAAACCATCACGCCCGTTTACGGTGATTCTGGGCGGCGCCAAGGTGGGGGATAAACTGCCTATCTTAGAACGTTTTATAAAAAAAGCGGACAATATTCTTTTGGGAAGCGGCCCCGCGTGCACCTTTTTTGCTGCACAAGGATTGCCGGTGGGACATTCAATCGTTGATAGAAATTCTATTCCTATCGTGAAAAAACTCCTGAAGTCAAAAAAAATAAGGATTCCGGGCGATGTGGACATGGTAGAGCATAAGATTTTGGATATCGGTCCCGGGGCGATAAAAGAATATGCGGAGGTGATTAGAAAATCCCGCACCATTCTCTGGAACGGTCCGATGGGGATATTTGAGGACTTGAGGTTTGCGGCAGGGACAAAGGCGATGTGGGAAGCGATTTTGGCGAACACCCGCGCCCGGGTGGTTATCGGCGGCGGCGAGACCCTCGCTTCGCTCACAACACTGATGCCTGCTGATTATAAACGGATTACCACTGATACGTATCAGCGTAAATCCGCGTCTAATATCAGCGTAAATCCGCGTCTCTTTCTATCAACGGGCGGCGGCGCGATGTTGGAATATTTGTCGGGTAAAAAATTGCCGGGGATTGAAGCGCTTGTCCTGAGTAAATCGAAGGGCTAAAACGTTAGAATCTACGCAGTTTTTCAGGTATTGACAAAAAATAAATGGTTTGCTATAATTACAACAGTAAATTCACAATTTCTATTCACAATAGGGTAGGGGGTCGTCATGGAAAAAATTCAAAGATCTAGGATGCTCTGGCGAGTTCCTCTCGCTGTGGCTATCCTCATGGTTCTTTTCTGGGGAATCTGGGCAATCTTCGCCCCTGCCCCAAAAACCACTGAAATCATGATGACGAAGGATTGGGTTGTTTCAACTTCCCTTCGCAATCTCCCGATGGTGGGATATTCTCTTTGCTCCTATCTGGACATTCATTCTTGTTTTTCTCTTTACCTCAAAAAAGGTGAAGGGGGATAGGGATTTGTTCTTCGGTCTGGTCGTCGGTCTGGGCTTCGGTCTGGGCTTCGGTCTGGGCGTCGGTCTGGGCGTCGGTCTGGGCGTCGGTCTAAGGTTTCTATTCAGCAATAAGCTATGGGCCAGTGTCTTCCATTGGCTCGGTGGTAAATAGCAGAAGCTATTTTTAAGAACGTGAACCGCCAAGCATATGCTTAGCGGTTCTTTTATTTTCATCAACCCGCCAACACGATTCTTTCGCCGCAGCGGTTTTTTTACATGCCAAGAGAAAACTACAGGCGGCCTACTCCGCCCCGCTAAGCGGGGCTACGAAGGCTGGATAAGTCCGTAGAGTTTCATTTCTGTTCTGTTGGGCAACTATTAGTGGTTGAAATAGTGATTGGAATATTGCTACACTCCTGACGGTCGTCAGTAATGTAGCAACTGTTGATTTTGCATCGGATGCTTCTCCTATCGGCGGTCAAACAATATCAGTTTCTTTTACCTCAAAAAATTTAAGGTGTTGGAGGATGTTGAGATTGCTTGCGCTCCGAATGAATTCTCGCGGTAGCGGCGCGGGGCCGAACCAAACGCTTTTTTGGATCGGTATAAAGCCCAGCAGAACCAATTCCGCCCTAAGCCACGCCCGCTTCCTTCTGTCCTTTTCTGGGATATCGAACGCGATGATCATGTTCTTTTCCTTACGCCTCGACAGTTTAGGGGAATGAGACGGCAAGAGAAAATCCAGCTTTTTTTCCAAGTATTCTCTCCCTCTCCTTGTGATGTCCCAAACTCCCTTCTTTTTCTCAATTAACCCCCGTTGTTGCAGACGCGCCATGGTCACATAGAGCGTTTTCTGGTTGACGTTCGCGTCTCTCCGCGTGCGGGGGAAAGTAGGGTTCAAGAGCTGTTGCCTCATCAGTCGGTAGCCACCAGAGTAATCAAATAGGATAGTGAGAATGTCGTCGGTGAGTGCCATACTTGTATTATAACATCTTTGACGATCGTCAGAGATGTTAAACTTTGGTATTTTGACGTTGTGGGGTGTGTCCGTTTTGCGCTACAATTTGCTCATGAAACGGGTTGTGGTGCTCTATCACGCGGACTGTCCCGATGGGTTCGGGGCGGCGTGGGCGGCGTGGAGAAAGTTCGGGAAGAGGGCGGAGTACCTACCCATCCACCCGGAAGCACTACCCGAGGCGCCCCTCAGGGGGAGAGAGATTTATGTTTTGGACAGCGGGCTCCCGGCGCGTGCGTTTCGGAGACTTTCAAAGGTGAATAGAAAGGTGGTGGTGATAGATCACCACGAGAGCAGAGAGAAGGACACCAAGCGTTTTCCCCAAAACGTTTACGACAACGGCCACTCCGCCGCGGTGCTCGCGTGGAAATATTTTCACCCCCGAGAGAAGGCCCCGCGACTCCTCGCCTATATCGAGGACGGTGATCTCTGGCGCTTCAAACTGCCGCAGGCGCGTACCATTCTTTCGTATGTTTACGCTCGCCCGTTCGATTTTGAGGAGTACGAAGTGCTCGCAAGGGGAATGGAGTCCGCGCGGGAGCGGAGGAAGTACCTTGTTCTCGGCAGGGCGATAGCGGACTACAATCGCGTGCTCGTGGATGAGGTGGTGCGACGCGCGGAGCTCGTCCGCTTTGCGGGGTACCGGGTGCTCGCGGTGAACTCTTCCTCAAAGTGTTTTCACTCGGAGGTGGGGCACGAGCTTCTAAGGCACCGGCCGCCGCTCTCCATTGTGTGGCGGGTCGAGCGCGGGATAATTCATGCGTCGCTCCGCTCGAACAGGAGGGTGGATGTCAGCGAGATTGCCGCACGGTTCCCCGGCGGTGGGGGACACCCGAGAGCTGCGGGGTTTTCGGTGCCGCTCACGAGAGGGTTCCCGTGGAAAGTGGTACAATCGGGGTATGGGGGAAACAGGGCTTTTCCCAAAGGGTAAAGTTGTTATCTACACCGACGGCGGGGCGCGGGGAAACCCAGGGCCGGCGGCCATCGGCGTTGTGGTCGGCGGCAAGCGCTACCACAAGGCCATCGGTGAGACGACTAACAACGTCGCGGAATACAAAGCGGTTGCCTTCGCGCTCGCCAAGGCGAAACAGCTCCTGGGCAAAAAAGAAGCGAAGGAGACCGATCTCGATGTGCGCTCCGATTCCGAGCTTATGGTGAGCCAGCTCACCGGCACCTACAAGATCCACGACGAAGACCTCATCCCGCTCTTCATTGAGGTGTGGAATTTGAGGCAGGATTTCAAGAACGTGCGCTTCATCCTCATTCCTCGCGAGGAGAACAAAGTATCCGACAAGCTGGTGAACCACGCGCTGGATACACTACTGTAGAAAACCAAAACCACGCCGTAAGGCGGGGTTTTGTGGTATTTCGTAAGCCGGATTCTGTTTAGGCGACAATTTATCTAGGTCCTCGATCGCTCTCGGGCTCGCGCGGCACTCTCCGACCGAGGTCGGAGCACGGCCTTGCACTCGGGTAAGGGTTTAGCCGTTTCACCTCCGCTTTGCTATCCCTATGGCGGAGTTGGACCAACAAGCTTGGGATTGGGTCCCTCCGACCTTTTCAAGTCGGAGCGTCACTGCTCGCACCTCTATCCTTACGGACGGCGGGCGTTACCCGCTACCTGTACCAATGCTCCGCATTGGCACGCTGATAGACGCTGATTTCAACTGATTTACGCGGATAACAATCATCCGCATTAATCCGCGACGGCACGAAAGTGCCGCATCAGCATAAATCCGCATGTCAGTGCGAAGCACTGGCGAAGTGTCCGGACTTTCCTCATCCGCCTAAGGCGGACGCTGTCGCTTGAAATACCGTGTACATTATAGTCCTCGGTTGTCTATAAAGTCAATCTGGGTTAGAATAGCATTCGCAACACCACCATAGCTTGGAGGTACTGCGCCCGCAACACTTCGCATAGCGATACGGACGGGGCTTGGTAGTTCTCAGCACTTTTTCCAAAACGCAACCACTTCTTGTTTTGATAGAGGTTGTAGATTCTGATATAGTGAATACATGCCAATGCCCAAAAAGCCAAGAAGTGGATGTCGCATGTGCGGTGGAGAACCGGCTCGTGCCGGATATACCTACTGCAGTAACGAATGTCAGCAAGAATACCAATACCAGTCCTATATCAAAAAATGGAAAGTGGGAGGAGTGAGCGGATTGCAGGGTTTGGGTATTGTTTCGGGATACATAAAACGGTACTTACGGAGAAAGTTTAAAAATCGTTGTTGCATTTGCGGCTGGGCGGGGATGAACCCGAAAACCAAACAGGTTCCCTTAGTGGCTGATCACATTGATGGTAATTGGCGCAACAACGTAGAGTGTAATCTTCGTTTGTTGTGTCCTAATTGCGATTCGTTAACCCAAACGTATGCCGGACTCAACAGGGGGAATGGAAGAAAAGGCCGGGTTTTGAGTAAAAGAGCGCGGGAAGGTCGTCAATTAGTTAAAAGCACGCCGGAGTAGCTCAGTGGCAGAGCAGCTGTTTCGTAAACAGCAGGCCGCGAGTTCGAATCTCGCCTCCGGCTCAAAATATGAACTACAACCCCAACACGATTACCATTTCCGTCCTCGCGGGCGCCCTCCTTCGTCTCTTGGCTTCGGACGGGCAAGCAGGCGGGCTTGCCCGTCAAAGCTCCGGCGTCGGTGGGAGCCGATTTTGTTTTCAAAATAATTAGCGCATGCAGATAAACGCTAACATCGCAATAATCTCTGTATTGGCGGGCGCAGGCGGGGATGATGCCAAGGACTGGGCGCGGATGCTTTTGCGGATGTATTCCCGCTACGCCGACCGCAAGGGTTGGAAAAAAATCCTCGTTGATGACCTTACATTTGAATTCAGGGGAGATGGCGCCTACGAGCGGCTAAGAGGAGAGATGGGCGTCCACCGCTTGGTGCGCATTTCGCCGTTTGACGCGAAAAAACTTCGCCACACCTCATTTGCATTGGTGGAAGTTTTACCCGGTCTTCCCGAGATGGAAGCGCGGAATATCGCGATTCCCGAGCGCGATCTGAAAGTTGAGTTCTCGCGTTCCGGCGGTCCCGGCGGGCAGAACGTGAACAAGGTGGAAACGGCGGTGCGCGTTGTACACATACCCACCGGCATCGCTTCGGCGTCCCGTGCCGAGCGTTCCCAATCGGCGAACCGCGAGAAAGCCCTCGCGCTACTCAAAGCAAAACTCGTACGCCTTATGGAGGAGAAGCATGAGGCGTCGCTGGAGAACCTGCGCACGAAAGTGGCGCCCGAGTGGGGACATGAGATTCGCTCGTATGTATTGCACCCTTATAAACAAGTAAAAGACCATCGAACCGGCCGTAAAATATCAAAAGTTGAGGAAGTTCTTGAAGGAGATCTTGATATTTTGTTGGAAAAAGAGGTAGAATAAATAAGGCTACGAAATACGAAATGATTACGAATATACGAATAGGAAATTACTCTTTAGTTTTCGTACTTTCGTAAATTTTTCGTATTTCGTAGCAGACTTATGATCATCTTTCAGAACGTCACAAAGACCTACAACCACAACGCGGTGGCGCTGGACAAGGTGAGCTTCAAAATCCAGCCCGGTGAGTTCGCCTCCATCGTGGGGCGCTCGGGAGCGGGGAAATCCACCGTGGTGAAACTTCTCATTGCGGAAGAGCAGCCGACCAAGGGGCAGATTTTTTTCGGTACCTACGAGATGAACAAGCTTAAGGCGAACGAGATGCCGGAGTTCCGGCGCCACATCGGCGTCATCTTTCAGGAGTTCCGCCTCCTCGCCAAGAAAACCGTGTTTGAGAATGTGGCTTTTGCGCTGGAGGTCGCCGGGCGTCCCGAAAGGGAGATCAAAGAATTCGTCCCGCAGGTGCTGGACATGGTGGCGCTCCGCGACAAGATGTTGAATTTTCCAGCCGAGCTCTCCGGTGGCGAGAAACAGCGGGTGGCGCTCGCGCGGGCCATGGTGAACCGTCCCGACGTCATCATCGCCGACGAGCCCACTGGGAACCTGGATCCCTTCAACACGTGGGAGGTGATAAAATTACTCCTGAAGATCAACGAGCTGGGGAGCACCGTCATTCTCGCCACCCACGACAAGGAAATTGTGAACGCCCTCGGGCACCGCGTGGTTACCTTAGAGAACGGCAAGGTGGTAAAGGACGAAGAGAACGGGAAGTTTATTATCGGATAACGCAATAAACTACTATGACGATGACTATAACGATGAAACATATGGTCGTTAGTCATATTCATAAGTTATTGTCATAGTCATTGTCATAGTCATTGTCATGGTAACTCTTTCTCGCATCATCAAGTTCGGCTGGCAGGGGTTTCTCCGGAACGGTTGGCTCTCCGTCTCCACCATCATTATTATGATTCTCGCCGCCGCCGTTTTTGAAGGGCTCATTCTCTTCAATGTGGCGGGGCAGGGAGCGGTGAGTTCCATCCAGGAGAAGATTGATATCAGCGTGTACTTCAAGGCGAACGTAGCCGAGGACACCATCCTCAATATGAAGCGTTCACTGGAGAATCTCTCCGAGGTGAAGAATGTGGAGTATGTGTCGCGCGAGCAGGCACTCGAGATTTTCAAGCAGCGCCACGCAGAGGAGGAGACCATCACCCAGACGCTCGCGGAGCTGGACACGAACCCGCTCCTCGCTTCATTGAACATCAAGGCGAAGGATCCGCACGAGTACGCCGCCATTGCGGGTTACCTGGATAACCAGAACCTCAAGGAGATGGTGGAGAAGGTGACCTACGCGCAGAACCAGGTGGTCATTGACCGCTTGGTGGGGCTCATTGATACCATGCGGAAGGGGGGCATTACGCTCACCATGTTTCTCGCCTTCGTGGCGGTGGTGGTGACCTTCAACACCATCCGGCTCGCCATCTTCTCGGCGAGCGAGCAGATCGGCATCATGCGCCTCGTGGGCGCCTCAAACAGCTTCATACGCGGCCCCTATGTGGTGGAAGGGGTCATCTACGGGGTAATTTCGGCCCTCGTGAGTTTTTTTCTCATCATCCCGCTCGTGAGTTTTATCTCCCCGCACCTCCTAAGCTTCATTCCGGAGATGGACCTCATGGGGTATTTCACAAGCCACGCCATCGTACTTTTCATCTACCAACTGCTCTTCTGCGTCATCCTCGGTATCTTCTCCGGCATCATCGCCACACGGCGGTATCTACATATTTAGATAACAGATAACTGGAAACCAATGACTTATGACCAGACCGCCGTATCGAGCGGCGGTTTTTTTTACTCTCTTTCTAAAAACATAGGTGCTATAATTAATTTGCTATAA
>PCRZ01000037.1:9593-9735 GCA_002772205.1 Candidatus Jorgensenbacteria bacterium CG23_combo_of_CG06-09_8_20_14_all_54_14
TTATACTCATATGCGTACAAATTGAGGCATTATTTATAAGACATTTTATCCTGAGGGCTTCGAGTGAGCGGTTCGGACGAGCCCTTCGGCAGTGAGCCCTTCGGTTAACTCGGGCCTTCGGCAGTGAGGTTAGGACGGTCGA
>PCRZ01000037.1:9783-15934 GCA_002772205.1 Candidatus Jorgensenbacteria bacterium CG23_combo_of_CG06-09_8_20_14_all_54_14
GCACCAGTCCCGCTAAGCGGGACTGGTGCGGGGTTCCCTGCCTGCGCAGGCAGGCGCTCCACGGAACCCCGAATAGAGAGAAGCCACGGGCAGCCTACTCCGCCCCGCTAAGCGGGGCTATGAAGGCTGGATAAGCCCGTGGAGCTTCATTTTTCAAACGCCCATGCGGCGGCGGTGAGGAACCGGAGCGGGTCTATGCTTGCGGGTCCGAGGCGCATGGAAAAGTGGAGGTGGGGAGCGAGGACATAGCCGGTGTTTCCCGTGCGGCCAATCGTTGCGCCGCGCGCCACCACGTCGCCCGGTGCGACTAAGAATTCGCTCAAGTGGAGGTAGAGTGAGAAGATGCCCAAGCCGTGGTCCACCACCATGGTTTTCCCGTAGTTCGTGAGCTCCTCGGCGAAGCGCACCTTCCCGCCGTTTATTGCGTGGATGGGGGTGCCGATCTTCGCGGTGAGGTCCACGCCGAGGTGGCGGAGTCCCACGCCGCCGCTCACGCGGATATTTCCGTACTCGCCGACGTTCTCCATAAAGTCCAGAGGGTTCACGAACGGGCCGTCAAAGTAGGCGCGGGGCGGTGAGCCCGCGAGCGCCGCGGCGAGGCGCGCATTTTCCGCGGCTACGTTTGTGGCGATAACGGGAGGCGTGTAGCCCTTCTTGCGGAGCTCGTCGGTTACCGCGAGTTCGGTTACGGGGTAGTCGCGCGCCCGGACCTGCACGGTCTCGCGTCGAACCGCGCCGTCTGGAAGCGTGAGGGAGAGGGGATAGGCGCCCGGCGCCATTTTTGCGTCAATGCCCGCCAGCCCCACCCAGCGGCCGTTCGCGGCGCGCAGGAAGGAGATGTTGCTTGAGGCGAATGTGCCGCGGGCGGTTCCGGTGGCCGAAACGCCGGAGATGGAAATTGCGACCGTATCGCTCTCTTCGGGAGAGAGCGATGAGAAGCTGATGGAAGGGGATGGAGATGGTGTGGGAGGCGGCGGAGAAGGAAGTGGTGTGTGTGGTAGAGGCGGAAAGAGTTGTGCCTCAAAGGGAGTGGAGGAGGTAGGGGTGGGTATCTCCGGGGCGAGCGCCACGCGCGGCCAGTCAGCCCACAGCCTGACCGCGGCGCCAGTTGCAAGGGAAACGGTGCAGAGGCCGAGAAGGAATATCCACGTTTTCCGGCGCCGGCGGCTCATACCCCCATTCTACCCCGGTGTTGAACTTAGTGAAAATTTGGTATGACAACCCCCTTCCTTTTTCTTAGATACACAAAGACCGACCCTAAAATAAAGGCAATCGCCATAACCAGAAGACCTCCATACAGGAATCTGTCCAATGCATACCAAATTGTCTTCGCGTAGAAGAAATATCTGATGGAAACTTTTAAGCCGTGGATGAAAATTGTGTACAGAACGCCCAAGAAAAATGCGTTAGCGTAGCCGAAAACCCTGCTTCTGCTTAATTTATAAGCGGAAACCAGAACCATCGCTTCCCACACCCACTGGCTGATTCTAAGTTCCAAAGACGCCCCTTCGAGATTTATTCCGACTAAATATTGCCAGAAAACGACCGCGACGGAGACAAGAACAAAATACCAAATTGGTTTCAAATACTCCGCCAAGGTCATGCCGAAGATTTTCACCCTGAAAATGGCTGCGGAGAGCAATCCCGCGGCTACCACCAGGAAGATTGTTATGAACAAAAAATCGTTCCTTACATCCAAGGCGGGATTTTGCGGCAGGACATCCAAGGCGCTGGATCCTGGTTCATAGACGCCGGATTGTAAAAACGGCCTCTCAAAAAGAGATTGACCTTCTTTCGGACAATCAATTTTCTGCCCGCCGACATAGCAACCGTCTTTGTGTGCCTCTATGGTTCCCGAATAATACGCGAGTTGTTTCCCCATAAAACTCTCACTTTTTATTCTAACACTTCGGTTCAGTAGCAAGGACTTTCAATCAGTATAAGCGTTCTTCGGGTGCAGTTCCAGCGGTCGGACTGATCCGTCCCGGTCGTAACTAGTCTTTGAGTTTTTTATTTTTCTTATGTAGAAGATATCCGTATACGTAGGCGACGATTACTACCACTACCGAGATGAAACAAATGACCCCGAGGAGGACAGATTGGTCGTTAAGAAAAAAACCGATCAGAAAAAATGGAGCGATGATCTTGAGTAATTTCCCTGCAAATCCATTCGCTTTCTTCCAAACTGTCTCATCATTTACTGTCCATGAGGCCGCTATTCCCCAAAAAGGATTGGGTTTTAATTTCTTGAGTAGAACACCCATAAAATACCAAAATAGGGCCAAGGCAAAAACCACCAGGAATTTCGTAATCATATCCTATAAATAATAATTTGATTTATCCCTCGACGCTATGCCGACTAGTGCTGGGGGGCCAGGAGTCGGACCTGGAATTCCTGCTCCAAAGGCAGGCGTGTTACCGATTGCACCACCCCCCAATCTGACACTAACAACTAAAAGCTAACAACTAAAAGCTATCCTTTCAAGTTTTCTATAATCGCTACCTCCAGCGGAATTATCGGAAACTGGCTGTAGCGCATCTGGCTGTAGGCGTTGATGAGGCCCTTGAGGAGCTCCAGGTGCTTGTCCTTGAACTCCTTTGCATGCTCGGCGAGCTGGGCGATGTGATCGGCTGTGAGTTCGCGGGCGAGCGTCTCCCGCATGGCGGGGCTGTATGTGATGACCGCTACGCGGCGAAGGTATTGGATGAGGTCCTTGGTAAACTGCGCGAGGTTGTAGCCGGCATCGGAAAGTTCAGCGAGCGCGGCGAGCGCCGCCTTGCGGTCTCCCTCGATGAGGAGGCCCGCGAACGCCGAGAGCTTGGCGAACCCCACCTTGCCTATCATGCCTTCCACGTCAGCGAGTGTGATGCGGCGGCCGCCGAAAGAGATGAGCTGGTCCAGGAGCGATTCCGCGTCGCGGAAGCTGCCCTCGCCGGAGGCGGCAATGAGGTCCAGCGCTTCCCCGCTTATGTCCACCACCTCCTCCTTTGCGATGCGGGTGAGTTTTTGCATGACGAGTTCCCGCGGCACGCGGCGGAAATAGAACTGCTGGGTGCGCGAGATGATGGTCGGCGGGATGCGATCCGCCTCGGTGGTTGCAAGGATCATGATGATGTGGGGCGGCGGCTCCTCCAAACTTTTGAGGAGTGCGTTGAAGGCGGCCGGGGTGAGCTGGTGTGCCTCGTCAATGATGAATACCTTGCGCAATGACGAAGTGGGGGCGAGGCGGATGCTGTTCTTGAGGTCCCGTATCTCATCAATGCCTCGGTTTGACGCCCCATCTATTTCTATCACGTCCAAACTGCGCCCCTCGTCAATTTCCGTGCAGTGGGTGCAGTGGTTGCAGGGTTCTCCCTCTGCCCTAAACTTCGCGTCCTTCGCGCGGGTCTCGCAGTTCGCGATCTTCGCGATGAGGCGTGCGGTGGTGGTCTTCCCCGTGCCGCGCGGCCCCGCGAGGAGGTAGGCGTGCGCGAGTTTCTCCTGCTTTGCGGCTTCCTTCAGGGTACGGGCGGTGAGCTCCTGCCCGAGGAGATCCCCGAAGGTGGCCGGCCGGTAGCGGCGGTAAATCGCTAATGTCATCACTTTCCATTATACCTGGTAGTAGAACCGCGACCAATAAGCAATCGCCCGCCACAGATGGACCAGTCGCGGTTTCACTACCGGGTTATACGACCTGCACGATGGGAACGCACGGGCGGCGTTATCCAGCTCCGCCTTTATTACCCACGCACCAGTTTCAATAACTTCGGCGGAAGTTTGTGAAGCGGCACGCCGTTTCGCATCCGCTATTAAATTAACGACATCGTAAGTCGTTAATCCAGGAAACTCCAGATTTTCTTGCGTCCTCAATTTCTCCCATATGCGAAAAATTGAGGACATGCGATTTTTACCCACACACCAGTCCACCTTAGGCGGACGGTGCGGGGTTCCGCGGAGCTTCACAAAAGCCGCGCCCGGTGCTATACTTTCTGATGACTGGAAAGTCGGTTTGGCGGATCGCCCTCGCGGCGGTTCTGGTTGCTGCAGCACTACTCGGTTTTTCTATTCTCCGGCCGACCCCCACGTCCCCACCTATGACGAACTTCATCCTCAAAAGTTCCGCGTTCCGGGAAGGAGGAGCGATTCCCGTGAAACACACCTGCGACGGTGATGATGTGAACCCGTTCTTGGAGATCAAGAATGCTCCCGAAGGTACGGTGAGTTTTGCGCTTATCGTGGACGACCCCGATGCGCCGCGCAGCGCGTGGGTGCACTGGCTGGTGTGGAACATCAGCCCTAAAACGCAATACTTCTCCGAAGACCATCTCCCCGACGATGCAGTGCAGGGCAAGACGAGCTTCGGCCACGCGAAGTACGGCGGCCCGTGCCCGCCGCGCGGTGACCAACCACACCACTATGTATTCACGCTCTATGCGTTAGACGCGATGCTGGGACTTCCCGCCGGCGCCGACAAGGCGGCGCTCCTTGCGGCGATGGAGGGACACATCCTTGGCCAAACCGTACTTACGGGGATGTACCAAAGAAAATGAATTCGAAGCACAAAACATGGGGTGCAAAATCCGAAGCACGAAATACGAAGCACGAAACAAATGGAGAAAACGGAGAAAATCTACAAACTGGAGTTTGGAACATTTTCCGCCTTTGGCGGAGAATTTGTTTCGGATTTCGATATTCGGATTTAGTATTTTATGATGGGGTTGCCGCGCGAGGATAGTACCTACTCCTGGACGTATCACGTCGTGGAGAAAATGCGGTTCTATGGGATATCTGAAGGCCGCATTCGCCGCATCATCCGCCACCCCGCGCGCGTGGAAGAAGGAATTGCGCCGGCTACGGTCGCGGTGATGTCTCCCGCCGGCACGAAACGGTATCAGGAGATATGGGTGATGTATAAGCTCGTTGGCGGCGGCCAACGAGCAAAAACCAAATCACAAATTCCAAATTCCAAGAAACCGAAGATAAAGGTGATCACGGCGTGGCGCTATCCCGGCAAGAGCCCGGAGCGCGATCCGGTACCAGCGGAGGTACTACGTGAGGTCCAGAAATTGTTGTGAAAAAGTTGAAGTTCAAAAACTCGCTCGTGGAACGGATTTTGAGCGGTGCAAAAAACCACTACGTGGCGAATGTTCGACGATAAAGATTTGGAAATAGGGGACGTTGTTCAACTCGTTAATGCGGACGATGGAACGGTTTTTGGTATCGCGAAAATTACCGACATTTCGAAGAAGCAATTGGGAAACATCACCGCTGATGATTTTATTGGGCACGAGAACTACAAATCAATTGATAAAATGTATAACGTCTACCGCGATTTCTACGGGGACAGGGTTGATAAGAACACCGAAGTGAAAAATCATTCGCTTCAAGCTCGTTTCAAACAAACGAAATTCTCTCGCGGCTTTTTTTTCGACCAATTCTCCTTCGTGATGACGTAGGATGTGCCTTTCCGTCTTGTTATGCTATAGCATAACAAGACGGAAAGATGCTATCATGGATGAAGCTGACCGGAGAACGGTTGCGCCGAGAGTCGCTCAAATATGAGAAAAGAGAAAACCATCAGGTGTGGGAAGAGTGCGGAAACGCTGCCGCCGATCAGTAATTTCTCTTCGCGTCGAGAGTGGGAGAACGCTGCGTGGCGAAAGGTGGTGGAGTCCCGAAAGCTGATGCAGTTACTCCTCACCCCAAATGAGCGTCACGACCTCGTGATGCGCGCGGCCGTCCTGGAAGCCCTCGCTTCCGGTAAACTTCATCGGCAGATCAGCAGAGAGTTTTTCGTTTCCCTCCAAACCATCAACGCGGTCAAGAAAGCAATGAACGAGAATGGTTACCGGAGTTATCTCGACAGGAGCAAGACGGAGCGGAAGAAGCGCGATATGAGTACAATTCTTTCCACGCCGAGGCGGAGCGGTATGCCTCACCGTACCAAGTACGGGACTGTGTATCTTCCCTGACACTTCAAATTGTATTGTTATGCTATAGCATAACAAGGTAAAACGGGTAGCCGCCGCGTACGAAAATTTAAATGTCGAGAACGAAGGTGTTAAGAAAAACGTTTTTTGAACAGCCGACGCTCACAGTGGCGCGGGAGTTACTGGGTAAATATCTTGTCCGCAAAGTCGGCGGGAAAGCCATTGCGGCAATAATAACCGA
>PCRZ01000014.1 GCA_002772205.1 Candidatus Jorgensenbacteria bacterium CG23_combo_of_CG06-09_8_20_14_all_54_14
GCTCTTACTATCTGGAAACATATTCTTGATCACCATGAGACACCCGAAACAACCACGCACTATGACATGTCATAGCACCGTTACTTCTATGATACTGCCACATTGCTATGACGCGTCATAGCAATTTAAAAATGATGGGCAGCTCATTTTGACAAACTCAGAGTAAAACCGCCGCGACGACCTGCTTCGCCGGAGCTTCAGCGAGGCGGGTGACAATTTTCCGCCCGAGGACTTCGATGGTGAGCTCAGTCGAACCGCGGATCTGCCTCAGGCATGATAAGTTTTTCCTGTGCCCCGTAACGTCCCGACCTTGAGTCGGGGTTGCTACTGGGGTTTGGCGAGCAAATTCTCGCAGCTCGTAGAGTTGCGCCTCAATACTCAAAATCTGCCTGTCTTCATCTTCGGTACTTTTTCTGGCGTAGATGATGTATCTCATAAAATTAAAAAATTTTCTTCCCCAAAATGCGAAACCGTCAATTCGTTTTTGCCCCGAAAATTCAATACCAATTAGTCATCAAGTCCCGCACCAGAACAAGTTCGGTGCGGGATAAACTCCGCGAGGCGAACCAAAACTTTTTGACTTTTCCTTTCTGGTGCGGGCGGCGGGAATTGAACCCGCGCATCGATCTTGGAAGGATCGTGTACTGCCGTTATACGACGCCCGCGTTTATATGCCCTGATGGTAGCGTGCTTTTAGAGGCGAAGCAACCTATCTTCGGAACGTGATATGATTGTACAATACCTCTTTACACCTCTTTACCATGCAAAGGGGATTTTTAAAGCAAAAGCGGGCGTTTGTGAAAATAGCGCTCCTCGCGGCGAGCCTCGCGGTGGTCGGCTATGGGGCGTATATCGCGCTCTCTCCCGCCCCCATCTCTTTCCCACCAACGTTCCTTTGGGTGTGGCGCGATGCGGCTCGAGTGAGCAACGAAATGGTGCACTTCACGGACGGTACCAACCAAATCATTGGAGCGGTGAACATGTCAGATCTCCAGGGTGACACTGCGCGCGCCCAAAGTCTCATTCGTGAAGCCCGCGATAGCAACCATTTGGCATACGGAAAGGCGGTAGAGCTCACCCAAACCCTTCAGCGGCTTGCCAGTTCTCTTCGCGACATTCCTTCCGCCGCGAGCCAGCGGGTGGCGTATGAGGCCTTGGCGGTCGAGCTTTCCCTCGTTTCAGAGTTTATCGTTTACACCGAGAGCTTGAACCGCTTTTTGGACCGTGTGGCGCAGGCGCTCGCCACCAATGCCCACACGGACCGGCAGGCGGTTGAGGAATCCCTCCGCGATGTGAACGGGAGGGCGGAACGGATCAATGCCATGAACGCGGAATTTACGAAAAAGATGGAGCGGTTCAACGTCAGCACGGATGGGTAAGGGCGCGCGGCTGTTCTCTATTTAGTCCCCCCGGTAGGAATCGAACCCACATCAACGCCTTAGAAGAGCGCTGCTCTATCCATTGAGCTACGGGGGGTAAAACCGTGAAACCTCGTTGATTTTACGTTAAAAAACGAATAATGTGAAGAGGTTCCGGGGCGTAGTGTAACGGTAGCACGAGTCCTTTGGGAGGATTTAGTCCGAGTTCAAATCTCGGCGCCCCGACTGAACAGTTACTTTTTCCAGAACAAACTCACCGCGAAGAAGGATGCGGCGATGAGCACCGTGGCGATGCCCGGGGTTACTGCATAGCGCTGTGCCACGAGGAGGCCGCCCGCGAGCGAGACGATGGCGAGCGCGACGGAGAAAGCGAGAAAACTGCGATAGTTCCACGCGAGGTTCCGCGCGGTGGCCGCGGGGATGATGGAGAGCGCGCTTATCAGGAGCACTCCAACGAAACTGATGCCGACGGAAATGGTGAGCGCAATGAGCACGAGCAGTAGCAGCTGCATTTTCACCGGCGATACCTTGACTGAGATGCTCAAGTCAGGTGCTACGGAGAAAAGGGTAAGCGGTTTCAGAAATTTCAGTGCGACACTGATGATGGCGATTGCGATAAGAGTTTGAAACGCTATCTGCTGGAGCGTTATCTTCTCCACACTCCCAAAAAACGCTTCCAAGAGTTCGTGTTCGGGGATAAGGAGAGCGCCTGCCGCGAGCGCGGTCACGAAAAGTACGCCAGTGACGGATTCCGTGGCGAGCTTGGTTTTGGTTTCGATGAGCCAGATGAGAATGACGCCTATGAAGAGCGCGGCGAGGCCGCCCCATAGCGGTGTGAATCGCAAGACCACCCCGAGCGCGATGCCAGGGAGTGCCACGTGGGAGAGTGCATCCGAGAGGAGCGACATCCTGCGGAGAATAAGAAAGGAACCCACGAGGCCGCTCGCCGCCGCCACCAGCATTCCTGACCCTAAGATGATGAGGAACGGTTCTGTCATGGATTATTCGTGACCGTAGCGGTGGTCATCGCGCTGGTGGTTGGAATGACGGTGGTGGAAGAAGGCGTAATCGCCGTAGAGCTTAGAGAGAGTGTCGGGGGTAAGTTTCTCCTCGGGTTCGCCGTAGCAGACCATCTGCTTGTTGAGACAGAGCACATTGTTCGCGTAGCGGTACACCACATGGAGGTCATGGGAGACGATGATGAGCGCCACGCGCATGGTGTCCTGGAGGCGGTGGAGGAGCTTATAGATAGATTCCTGCCCCACCATGTCCACATTCTCGGTGGGCTCGTCGAAGAGGAGAATCTGCGGTTCGTCTAAGAGCGCCCAAGCGAGGAGCACCTTCTGGAGCTCGCCGCTCGAGAGGTGTGCGAGATCGCGCCGTAGCCATTTTTCACCCATGCTGGCGGCGGCGATGGTGCGATGGAGAGCGCCCTTCGCGGGCGATTTGAGATTCAGGAATTCCTGAACGGTCATAGGAAGGTAGTGGTCCACGTGGAACCGCTGGGGTAGGTACCCCACCCGTGTCCCAGGCCGCCAGCGAATAACCCCGTGGGCGGGGGGAATAATGCCGACAAGCGTTTTCAAGAGCACCGTTTTCCCGGAACCGTTGGGCCCGATGACCGCGAGCACCTGCTGGGGTTCCAACGAAAAGGACACATGCTCAATGATGGTTTTCCCGTCCAGCGCGACCGCGAGATTTTCCACCTCAAGGAGCGGTTCAGGTTTCATTTTGATAACATCTTTTATTGTAGCCGAATCCTCTTCATATTGAAAAAGCGATTGCTCCTTGCTACGATTCAAGTACAACTGAATATGCCGCGGTAGCTTCAGCTAGAGGCTGATCCGCCTTCGGCGGACAGTGGTTTAATGTTCATGTTCAGCATTTATGTGCTTAAAAGCGTGAGAAACAGGAAACGGTACGTCGGTTCTACGGGAAAAGATCCAAAGGCCCGTCTTGCCGAGCATAATGTTGGGGCAAATGCTTGGACGAAAGCCAATAAACCGTTTATATTGGTTTATAGTGAACAGTACTCTAGCAAAACCGAAGCCTTAAAAAGAGAGAAGTTTTTGAAGTCGGGTCAAGGGAGAAAGTTTCTTGATAAAATATTGCCGCGGTAGCTCAGCGGTAGAGCGAAGGTTTGAAGAACCTTGCGTCGGGGGTTCGACTCCCTCCCGCGGCACAACGCTAAGCGTTGTTATCGGGACGCTCAGCGTCCCACAACACATATAAAGTTATTATATTTAGGACGCTCAGCGTCCCACAACGCTAAGCGTTGTTATCGGGACGCTCAGCGTCCCTGTGACCACGCTGAGCGTGGTGGGAAAAGAAAATTTTTAATAAAGTCGTTTAATTAATGTATAGACCATAAGCAAGTTTGATGTTTATTAATATGCGTATTCTTAAAAATAAAAAGTTAGTGATATTAGCAATTTTAATATGGATCATTTTTGGCTTTGGTTTAAATTTCAGTTCTAACGATCAACTGTGCAGTGCGGATGCTCCACGCGACCTAAATTTTTGGGGGTGGAAGATAATAAACCAAAAACCAATTTCTGGTCCGGCAGTAACACTTTGCGAATGCAGAAATGACAGTTATGGATTTCCCATTCCCTACTTTAATTCTAGTGGTTGCTTCGGTTATCAAGAGAACGTAAGTTTTATATTGGTCATAATTTTTAGTCTTTTGAATTTGATTATCTATTCTCTTTTTGTTTACTGCATTTTGTGGATTATTGGTAAATTTTTAAAAAGAGAAATTACTTGATACAGAATAAAATTTCAACCGCCAGTAAAAGAATTTGCCGCCAAACCCCAGTAGCAGTCCTTCGACAAGCTCAGGACGCTACGGGGCAGGAAAAACTTGTGGTTCGGCAAGCTCACTATCCTGACTGTATCGAAGTATCGAAGGAAAATTGTCACTCGCCTTGCTGCCCGCTCCGACTTGTCGCCACCCCGCTTCGCTCTCGCTTCAGTGAGGCGAGGGAGACGAGGCGAGAAGCTCCAGTCGTACGTCGCCAGAGGCTTTGACGACGGCGCGCGAAGCAGGTCGGAGCGGAGGTTTTACCCACGCACCAGTCCCGCTTAGCGGGACGGTGCGGGGTTCCCTGCCTGCCGGCAGGCAGGCGCTCCACGGAACCCCGAATAGAGAGAAGCCACGGGCGGCCTAC
>PCRZ01000041.1:0-326 GCA_002772205.1 Candidatus Jorgensenbacteria bacterium CG23_combo_of_CG06-09_8_20_14_all_54_14
AGGCCGCCGGCTTCATGAAGCCAGAGGAGGCCGCCATGGCGCGGAAGACGGGCGGCAAGGGTCCCGGCGGTTGCACGAACAAGGAAACGTGCGATGCGTTTTGCAACAATCCCGATAATCAGGAGACCTGCTTCAACTTCGGCAGGGACAACGGGATGATACCGCCGGAGGAGCTCAAGAAGATGGAGGAGGGGAAACAGCAGTTCTCACAGTCCATAAACCAGGCGCCGCCCCAGGTGATAGAGTGCATCTCGGGCCTAGTGGGAGCGGATCGTTTGGAGAAGTTCAAGAGCGGTGCGGTGATGCCGTCGCGGGACATTGGTGAT
>PCRZ01000041.1:368-4514 GCA_002772205.1 Candidatus Jorgensenbacteria bacterium CG23_combo_of_CG06-09_8_20_14_all_54_14
CCAGGCGGCCCAGGTGAGGGCGGGATGGTACCGCCGGCTGGGCAGACCGGTCCCGGCGGATGCAAGACTGCCGAAGAATGCCAGTCCTATTGCACCTCGAACCCTGACGCGTGCAAGAATCTCGCGCCCGTGGGATCTGGTGGAGCGGGGCAGTTCCAGCCGGGACCGGGAGCTGTGAACCCCGGCGGGCAGATGACGCCGCAACAGGCAGGCCCCGGCGGGTGTAAGACGCCGGAGGAGTGCCAGTCGTACTGAATGTCCAATCCGGAGGCGTGCAAGAATCTCGCGCCAGGGGGGCCGGGCGGAGCGGGGACAGGAGTTCCTGGGCAACCTATGGGACCTGGGGTACCTGGGCAACCTATGGGGCCCGGAGTGCCTGGCAAGCCGGGTATGCCGGATGGACAAATGCAACCGCCTCCGATGCAGCCAGGTGCTCCAGGAGGAGGAATGGCGCCACCCAGTGGTATGATGCCGCAGGAAGGCGGAATGATGCCGCCGTCGGGGAGCGGTCCTATACCACCGCAGCAGCCCCAACAGCAACCCCAGCAGTTCCAGCAACCGCCTTCCTCGCCTCCTCCTGAAGGAGGAACACCTCCGCCGCCTTCGGCGGGAGGTTCGCTCTTCAAGACCATCAAGTCATTCCTCGGTCTGTGAGCATAAAACGGCAGAAAAGCCCAGAACCTGCCCAACTTATTAGCCACCGCAATCGCTCGTTAATCTGACTGACTGGCAGGTTAATAATTATTAACCATGCAGCATATTGGGAGTGGTATAATTAAAAGATAATGGAGAATAAAACAATAGGTCCTTCGGCTGAGATCAGGACTCACAGTCCTTTGATTGAGTTTAGAGCGAGCCAATCGTCAGAAAGGGAAGTGCTCTCCAGTGCGTTTGAGGAACGGAAGAGGGAACTGCAGAGATCAAAAAATATATGGCGAAATTGGTTCCTCGCGAACATCGTCCTTCTTTTCTGCGTAGCGCTCTTCATGTTTTTTGAATTGTCCGCGACCGCGGGGTTCACCGCGGTGCTGTGGCTTGAGCTCGCCTTAGTCCTTCCGCTCGTCTATTCCGCTATCTTCTTTCACGCCCAGCACAATAGGGATCGGGAGTACCTGGAGGAATACTCGTTCAAATCAGTCGTGGCGCGATCCCTTGATGCATATCGGACGCTGCTGAAGGAGGAGGTGGGCCCGGGACGCGCGGAAGAGCGGAAGAAACTTTTGGATTTTCTCGTTGACGCGGTGAAGAAACTCTACACGTCCCCGCGCGCGATAATCTCAAAGCACCCCGTGAAGAGCGAGGAAGACGTGAAGGTGGGGATGGTGGAAAAGTTCGGCGACATTTTCAAGAAATTCATCCCCAAGATTTAAGGCGAAGCGCCGACATTGCATGTCCCATGTGGACATCGGATGTCACAGCATTGATCCCTCGGTGCTACCGTCCCCGACATCCGATGTCCTAGCATAGAAGGAGGGATAAACCCCAACTAAAAGCCGTTTGACTTCCAAGCCGGGGCGACCCACTCGCGCGGCGTTATCATCGAAGAGAGTTTGGAAACCAAAGCGAATCCGGTGACGAAGAAGTAAAGATGGTGCTTTAATTGATTAAAGCACCTTTCCCCACGCGCAATACCGAGGCGCTACAGTTAACTGTAGCGCCCTCTCACGCGCCGCGTTTTTGAGGTAGAATGGGGGTATGAATTTTATATGCTACAGCTTCTGGCCGATGGTGAAGGTTCGGCTCATATACTGGTGGTGGATCGTGAAGTACCGCGGGGAAAAAAATATCCCGAAGGAGTTGCTTTTTGGAAAGATGGCCGAGAGCATGTCCAGCCTAGTAGAAAATTTAGAGGCAGCGCGCAAGGCAATGTCGCCGGATGCGGATCAGGAAGAAACAAAAACTTTGATTGATATCATGCGAAAGGCAGACTCTCTTAAGGAAGAGGTGGAAGAAGTGAAGCGTGATTCTCTTAGATCTCGCACGAGCGAATGATACGAAGAATATGCCGAACGCACGAAAGGAAATAAAAATCGGCGGGTTTATAAAATTACTTTTAAAGTTTTGGCCGCGCGTGGCCATAGTACTTTTAGCGCGCCAACAGGGGATTAAGGATTCTCCTTTTGGTCAGCTCCATGATATTTTTTCGGGCGTGGAGCGTGTTGATATCGTTCCGTATCAACCCGGGAGCCGCGGCTTTGCGATTATCCTTGACCGACACACCGCGCTCTATTTCAACCAGAACGGCGACCACTTTGCGTACGATGGATTTGAAGTAGGGGAATACGGTGGAGGTGACGTTACGATTTTTGATAATTTGCCGCGGTAGCAGTCAGTTTATTACTCTTCTCCAATTCGCGCGAATTGGCGAATGAGAGATTGGGGTGTGGTATGATAGATTTGTGATATTTGCGGGGAGCGCGATTGCGAAAATATGAAACGCTGGTCTATTGTTTTCAAGGTATTGGGGAATGTGAACCGATTGAAGATCGTAAAGCTTCTCTCGGGCGGGGAGAAAAGGAATGTTTCTGAGATCGGGCGTACGCTCGCGATTTCCCAGAAAGCCACCTCTAAGTATCTCATTCAGTTGCATAACCTTGTGGTGCTGGATAGTGAAGGAAAGGATGGTCACGTTTTTTACTTTTTAAATCAACACGACATGCCTAAAGATTTCCGGCGGGTGATAGGCCTTTTGTAAGAGACGGAACAATTCGCGCGAATTGGAGAATGGTGGAATAGTAACCGCGTGGAGCATGGGCGGCGTGCGTACGGAGGGTGTAAAATAGTAGGACAGGAATGAGAAAAGTTGGCGCGCAGGATGAGGTGGTATTGGTGGGCGTGCTGAAACGCAAGCGTGATTTAGCTATCCTCCTTCATGAACATTGGTACCGCATGCCGATCTCCCGTGCACCGCGGCGCGCGTTTTGTTATCTCGCATTTTACCAACCCGCGCTCTTTGGTCGGCAGGGGAAATGCATTCGGTACTATGCGCGCGTGGTTCGTTCGCGCGTACGGACGCGGCGCGACCTGCTGCCGGATGAGGCGGCCCATCCGGACGCGGGTGAGAAGTACAGGCAGATTTATGTGGGTCGCATCCGGCAACTCCCACGGCCAATTAAAAATGTGCCGCCGCGGCGCGTTTCGTTTGGTTTTACCACGCGTGGTCGTTTATTGACCGCGAGAACGATCCTTAAGCTCTACCTGGTTGCGCCGACCGAGCAGATAGTGGCACGGGCGCTTACGCGGTGCGGCATCCCCGCGTTTCCGCAATACCATATTTCCGGCGGCAAAAAACGATACTGTCTTGATTTCGCGATACCGTGCGTGCGGGGGTTCGTAGCGGTTGAATGTGATAATGCGAAAGCGCACGCCGGGGTGCGCCAGCGCAGACGCGATAGGAAGAAAGATGCTTTTGTGCGGAGGCAAGGGTGGGTGGTGGTTCGACTCACGGAACGGGCGATCGTCGCTGATATCCAAAGTTGCATTTCGGCCGTGCGTCACGCGACGAGAACGCTCGGCGGGGTCACGCTTTTCCCCACGGGCTAATTCGCCTGCCAGCTAGCCCCTGCCATGCCTGTCCGGCCCGCTTCGCGCTCCGTCGCTGAAGCTATGGCGCGTAAGCGACCAGAGCTTCTCACCTCGTCTCCGACGACGAGTCGGAGCGGGCAGCGAGGCGAGCAGGCAGGTCCGGCGGGATTTGACAAAATCTCGTTTCTCTGATACCATTGAAAAATAAGATCAAACAACTAAGAAACGAGGTCGGGTTTCTAGACAAAAAAACAATCATATGAACGGAACTATCAAAACTCTTAAGGAGCAGGGGTTCGGATTCATTTCTCGCGAAGGCGAGACAAGGGATCTGTTCTTCCACTCTAAGGAATTGAAAGGCGTGACGTTTGACGAGTTGAAGGTTGGCGATAATGTCACCTTTGAAGTTATTGAAACCGAAAAGGGTCCCGCCGCCACGAACGTATCGCGCGCCTAAGCGCTGCGAAGAAAGAACCGCCCTCCCGGGTAACAGTGAGGGCGGTTCTTGTGTTCCCTAATTTCTCTCTAACTTTCCACTCTCCAATTCGCGCGCCTGCCCGCTTCCATCCTGAGTTTGCCGAAGGACTCTGGCGGGAATTGTAGAATAGTTTATTTTCCATC
>PCRZ01000013.1:0-616 GCA_002772205.1 Candidatus Jorgensenbacteria bacterium CG23_combo_of_CG06-09_8_20_14_all_54_14
ATGAGCGAGTTCGAGGCGGCGATGCGCGCCGACACCTACGGCATGAGCGAGTTCGAGGCGGCGATGCGCGCCGACACCTACGGCGGGAAAACACCGCAGGAGACGTTGGATATGTTTGTGGATGCGTTGAAGAAAGGGGATGTGGAATTGGCGAGTAGATATTTTGTGCTGAATGGACCATTGAGTCGTGGTGAATGGAAAACTGAAATAGAAAAGAGAAAAGAAGAAATTATCGGAGTAGCTATTCGCGCAGTGCCGACTCCTAAGCAAGAAAAAAGCGAAACGACTTTTTGGTTTTCTGTTTACGATCAACAAAATAAAGAAACTCAACAACTTATAGAAATGTCTTTTAATTCCAGCGCTGGAGTTTGGAAAATTGAAAGCTTATAGCTTTTTGTTCCGTTTCTAACTAAATGAAACTTGAAGTTGCGCTACTCATTGCGGTTTTAGGAATTCTAGTAGTTACCCCGAATCCTGTTAGTGCTTACAGTATTGAAACGCACGCTTATCTCACAAGCGAGATTCTGAATTTCTATCGGCAGCACTCCACTGGCGATGCCATTCCGCGCGAGCTGGATAGCTTTTTGATTGACGGCGCGCGCCGCGAAGATGATGG
>PCRZ01000013.1:652-1991 GCA_002772205.1 Candidatus Jorgensenbacteria bacterium CG23_combo_of_CG06-09_8_20_14_all_54_14
CGATCGCGGATTGACTTATGACCCAGCCATAGATTCCTTGATAAATGTAGGCAACTGGCAAAAATCGAAAGAATGGGCGCAAGACAGCGCGAATCAGAACAAACTGACTTACAAAGTTCCCGCGGTTATCGCGTCCATTCTCACGGCGATTGAGCGAGGGAAAATAAGTGCGATTTCTGACGAGACGAACTTCACGTGGCGCGAGGCAATCCGATACTGGGTGAACGGCGAAAAAGAAAAAGCGATGTTCACGCTGGGACATGTGATTCATCTCATAGAGGATGCGAGCGTGCCAGACCATACGCGGAATGATGCGCATCCCGGGGACAGCCCTTATGAGGAGTGGACAGGCAGATTCACACTTAACAACACAGATCAGGGTTTAGAAACGAGATTGGAAAGCGAAGTTCCTGCCACCCTAAACAACCTAGATGAATATTTTGATAGGTTAAGCACCTATTCCAACAACAATTTTTACAGTAAGGACACAATAGGCATTCAAAGTGGTTACAGTCTTCCAGAACCTGAAGTATATCCAAAAAACTCAAACGGGTTGTATTTTGCTTTCAAGGAAGACGGATCTAAAGGTGAGCAACTGCTTTTCCTTATCAAAAAGTACAAGGAAGGAGAAAATCTATTAGCTTTACCAAAAGCCGATGTTGGTTTGAAAGATCCTCTCAGTCTTGTGCTTAAAGGTTACTGGTCCCGACTCTCCACGAAAGCGGTTCAGTACGGAGCGGGGGTTGTAGATTTATTTTTCAAAGAGGCCGAGGTGGCGAAGAACGACCCGAACTTTTTCCGCGAAGAGCCAAAATCGTTCGTTGCTTCTGCAGTAGATGCCGTCCGCGGTTTCACCGCATTGGTGGGTGAAGCCGCGCAGCGTGCCGTCTTGGCGGCGGCGAGCGCGGTGGTGAATTTACTGGGAAGCGCCCCGGCTCCTACGCCGGAGCATATCAACACAAGTCCATCTCTCCCGTCCGAAAACTTATCGGGTGCTCCGCCGGTTTCACCGGCGGCGGTAGAGGCGCCGGAGGAAACTTCGGCGATGGGCGGATTGTCGCCCGCGGTTGAAGCGTCGCTTGTGGAAAACGACGAAGCGGCGCGGCTCCGGGAAATTCAAAGCCAGCTTGATGACATTGCGGATTTGATAGATGACCTGAAACTCCAGGTGGAGGCCCGTACATTGGGAAGATCTGGCGTAGCGGCAGTAGCAAGCGCCGTTGTCACTCCGCAGGGTGCCGTGCTTTCAAATGCGGGCGTGGGGGAAACAAGCAGTGTTACTTCAATATCTGGCGGCGGAACCTCTTCGTCTGGCGGCGGTGGCGGCGGCGGTGGTGTG
>PCRZ01000013.1:2034-4562 GCA_002772205.1 Candidatus Jorgensenbacteria bacterium CG23_combo_of_CG06-09_8_20_14_all_54_14
CCTTTCCAAAAATCTTGATAAACGAAATCCAGCTGGCGTCTGCTTCCAGCACGCGCGACGAGTTTGTGGAACTCTACAACCCGAACGATTCCTCCGTTGACCTGACGGATTGGTACCTCCAGAAGAAAACGGTGAGCGGTTCTTCGTTTTCTACCTTTGCTCCCGCCGCACTGTTTGCCTCGAAAACGATTCCGGCGCGAGGATATTTTCTCATCGCGCATCCCTCCTCCACGTTCGCGGCGGACATTTTTACGAGTTATGGAGTGGCCGATAATAATACGCTTGCTTTGAAAAATCCTAATGGTGAGATTGTTGATAAAATCGGCTGGGGCGAAGCTCATGACTGTGAAAACGGTTGCTCTTTAAATCCGGAAGTGAATCAGAGCATCCAAAGAAAATTTCAAAATGATACTTTCATTGATAACGGTAACAACGCCAACGATTTTGAAATTCAGGATTGTCCTAGTCCCAAAACGCGATTAGGCAATTGTCCGGCTTCCACGCCAAATACCGCGCCAAGCGCCGTCTTTACTGTTTCGCCGCCTCTGCCATTGGTTAATCAGACGGTAACTTTTGACGCTTCGTCTTCTACCGATGCTCAAGGCGCGATTGTTTTATACAGTTGGGATTTCGGTGATGGTCAAAATACATCAAGTACTCAAGCCACCTCTACCCACTCTTATTTGGCATCTGGAAATTATACAGTCCGATTGGTTGTCTTTGATAACAACAATAGCAGCTCAACCATTAGTTCTATCTTGTCGGTGGCTTCATCAACCGAGCCGGTGGCGCCGTCGGGCGCGCACGTTTTGATAAGCGAGGTTATGGCTGGTGCAAGCGGCGCGGACGCTGGTGATGAGTTCATAGAGCTCTACAATCCCACGGACGCGGCGGTAGACCTTTCGGGGTGGTCCCTGCAGTACGCAAGCGGCGCGAGCATCGTCACTGCCTCGACGGTGGCGAAGAAGAATTTCCTCGCGACGAGCTCCATCCCTGCCAATGGATTTTTCCTCGTCGCCCGCGGGAGGGATGCATTGGGTGGGGACGGCTACCGGGGTTCTGTAGTGCCCGACATGTCACACCGGACATTCTCGCTCTCCGGTGCGGCCGCTGGCGGCAAAATTTTCCTTGTCAATGATAAAGAGGCGATAGGTGGGGCAGATGATGAGAATGTCGTGGACGCACTCGATTATTCATTCCTGGTCCCAGCGGGTGGCCAGAGTTTGGAGCGAAAAGCGAAGGAAGGGGACAGCTGTGTGAGCGTGCAGGGCAACGGCGAATTTTTGGGGAACGGGTGTGCCGCCACGAGCACGGACGCGTTTGCGGTGCGCGCCGTGCCGAACCCGCAGAATACACAAAGTTTCCCGGAGCCGCGCGCGGCACCCGCCGCGCCCACGGCGCTCAACGCCTCATCAAGCATCGCCAGCTACAGTTCAAGCTCGCTTATGATGGATTTTGCGTGGCAGCCGTCAGCGGATTTCAGCGGCGCAACTTCTTCCGTGCACTATGAACTTTCCGATGTGACTACAGCATCGTCAACACTTCTCTCCACAACTACATCAACTGCTCACTCGTACCGCGTGGGTGAGGTTGGCCGCAGCTACACCTACGCGCTCAATGCGTTCGATCGTGACGGGCTTGGCTCGGCGACCTCGTCGGCCGCGGTTGCCGTTCCCGGTTTTCTTGACAGTCTTTACTTCTACCGCGACCCGCGCGCCTCAAGTACCTCCTACCTTGTGGATTTTTACTATTCCGCCTACCCATTCGTGCCGCAGATTTGGAGTGGGGTGAGTGCGGCGAGCACGGGAAACACGTGGCGCATGGTGGTGCTGTATCTCAACCACGAGGCACCGCTGGAGGAATATTTGAATATCGGCGAGCGGTTAGCGCTGGACCCGGCGCTCACGTGGTGGATGGCGACCGTGAAATTTAAAAATTGTGCCGGCACGCCGGACGCGCGCGATACCTTTCTCGTGTTTCCGGACGCATCGTCCACGTGCCAATCGGCGGGTTCGCTGAGCGGAGATATTTCGTCCACTATATTGGAGGACAACCACGTTATTTTCACACTTGCATCGTCTACGGCGGATGCGGCGTTCGCGTCTTCCACCGATTACCTCACCGCAGCATTCTATGATTTCTGGCCATATAACGTGCCGCGCACGTTCCGTCTCGTCGCGGTAGACAGGATAAGATACTACTTCCGTGATACACCACCTTCCCATGCGGCGCCGGTGATGAACGCGAGTACCACGGTTGATTTTGACGAGCCCAGTTCCCACATTGTGGTTCGATGGGATGCTGCGGCTGATTCTGACACGCTTGACAGTACTCTTACTTACGAAATTAATTTCACGCCGGTGGCGAGCAGTACCGTGCTGGATGAAACGCGGTGGGAATCTGCGAGTCCCCAACCGCGCGCACAGTTCAACGGCTCCGCGCCTATCTCTTACAACTATCCGCGCACGGTAGCGCCGGGCGATGCGTTCGTCATTGGCGTGCGCGCGAAGGATGAATTCGGTAATCTT
>PCRZ01000030.1:0-14614 GCA_002772205.1 Candidatus Jorgensenbacteria bacterium CG23_combo_of_CG06-09_8_20_14_all_54_14
TTGTTCACTCCATTAGAAAAAAGTCGCTCCGAGCGGCTACCGCCGCTTCTTGAACGAGGGTGTGGTGGAAACGAACCTTGGCTCTCCCGCCAAAGTTCCGCTCCGCAAAATTTAGGCGGGTAAAGCTGGGGGCTCGATGAATCTTCTATTCATCCGCAAACAATTTGCTGAATTCCCTTTTGGCTCGTTTCCTCCAGTGGCCGGCTTGGTAGGCATGTGCCGCAAGTATGGGCAGAGCCATAGTGGCCTCGGCGAAAACCATTTGTTCGTTGACGGTGGAAACCTTGCCCCACGAAGAAGCTTCTTTGAGCGTGGAGGAGGAGCAGGCGCCGTCGCGCACATCGGCCACCGTGATTTGAATGGCGTACTTATGTACCGGGACGTTAAAGCCCAGCACCTCGGCAGCCACCACCGTGTCTTGGGCAAAATTTTTCGGCACACCGCCGCCTACCATGAGAAGACCGGAATCCTTGCTCTTTATTTTTATTTTTGTAAGTTCCAAGAAATCCTTGGCCGAATCGAGGCTCACGTGTTTTTTCGGATTTTTCCATTGGTGCAGAATCAGGCCAAATCCAGCCGAGGAATCGGAAAAGGCCGGACAAAAAATCGGCACCTTGTGCTCAAACGCAGCCTGCACCAAAGAATTTTTCTTTTTGCTGTGCTTTGTCAGGTACCGCCCCATTTCTTTGATAAACTCGCGCGAAGAATACGGCCGGGGCTCCAGCGAGTTGGCGATCGTTTCTATGGCCTTGTCGCAGACCTGCAAATCCTTTTCATCGATGAAGGTGTCGTAAATGCGATCAATGTATAATCTGCGGAGCAGAGAGTCGTCAATGAAGGGTGTGCCTTTGTAGTGCCGAAATCCCAAGGCCTCAAAAAAATCCATGTCCACAATAGTGGCTCCGGTGGCCACAATCACGTCAACCATGTTATTTTTGACCAGGTCAACGTAGAGTTGCATGCAGCCGGCGGCGCTCGTAGAGCCGGCCACGGTGAGCCAGACCGAAACATTTTTGTCAGAGAGCATCTTATCGTATATATCTGCGGCTCGAGCCAAATCTCGCGCCGAGAAAGACATCTTGGCGTATGAACCGACTAACCTCGCGACATCCAATGTTTTGATGTCGATGTGCTCAATCGGCTCTTTAAGCAACTCTTTTTTGTTACGTTTTGGCATGGCAATAGCTTATCAAAGAATATATCAATTTAGCAACCAAGAAATCGTAGGCAGGAACGTTTTTGATGGGCGAGAGTTCAACAAAATCCGCGGCCACGAGGTTTTTCTTTTGCGCCACAGCTTTGATTATTTCCAACGCTTGGCGGTAACTCAAACCGCCCGGCTCCGGCGTGCCGGTCGCAGGCATAGTGGAAACGTCCAAACCATCAACGTCAAAAGTTAAATACACGTCAGTGGTGAGCTTGGTTAATATCCGGTTGAGCTCATACGTATCGCCCAAGAAAATATTCTCAAGTTTCAGGTATTGCTGTTCTTCTTTAGCTGTGTTGCGGATGCCGACTTGAACGATGTTTCGTACCCCAAGCTCCTGCACGCGCCGCATAGCGCACGCGTGGGAATTTTTCGAGCCCTCCCATTCATCGCGCATGTCGGTGTGGGCGTCAATCTGGAGAACTGAGAGGTTGGGATACCTCTTTAAAAAAGGTTTGACCAGCTCGGGGGTAATAGAGTGCTCGCCACCTAGGGAGATTAAAAATTTATCGGTCCATTTGGCGGCCGTCTCTCCTATGTCTTCCCGCGCGCCGCTCACGCTGGGCAGGGTAGCTATCTTCACTAGCTCCTGAACTTCCTCTCCCAGTTCCGGATTATACAATTCGACCTACTGCGAGGCTTCTATGATCGCCCCGGGCCCGGCGGCGGTACCCTGCCCGTAAGAAGTGGTTTCCTCAAACAGTACGGGTAAAATAACCACCCGCGCTTCGGCCGGATCCACCGCTGGAATGCCCAGGAAATTAGACGGGGCTGCCATATTGTTGAATTTAACTTATCAAATCACCGATACCCACCTCTCGTGCGCCCTGTAAGGATCTCCTCCTTCGCTAAAGCTTCGGATGGACACGGGAACCTACGGCCTGTCCGACCTGGGTCGGACCGCTCCACGCCTCACCCCGTTAGATTTTTCGTGCGCCCTGCTGGGATCGAACCAGCGGCCTTTGCAATGTGAATGCAACGCTCTACCACTGAGCTAAGGGCGCGGCTGCTTTTCAGTAAAACAAAAAGGTGCCGAATTTGCAATCCTGCAAAACGGCACCTTATCTGAACATACACGAGGGACACACGAGACGCCCTCCCTTCCCCCGCATGAGGAGGTCGCCGCAGCACCGGCACGTCCCCTTTCCATCGTCCTCGTGGCAGAGGCCGCGCGCATGGTTCCAGGCAACGGAGCCATTCCGGCCTATCGCCATCCCCTCCTCGCAGAGCTCGTGGACGAGCCGCTCTATGATGGCGCGGTTGTAGTCCCAATCAATGCGCGCCCCAGCAAGCTTTTCCATCACCCCGTTCATGGAGAGTGGGGTACGGCGCACGCTCGCCACAATGGCATCCTTGAGGACGTTCATGCGCTCCTCGGTCCGGGTTTGCAACGCAACGCTCATCGCCGGCCCTTTCTCTTGTTTTTGGTTTACGGGAACTACCCTGAAATTACCCCTAAGCGGGGTGCGCGTCAAACGAAACTATAACGCTTTTGCAAACGACCTCTTGGCCCACATCAAAGATCCTGCTTTGTGCACTATTAACATTTTACACGGCCGTGTAAAATGTTAATATATTATATTATACGAAAGTAAAGGAGTAAGAAATGAAGATACAAAAATATGAGCTTGGCGGATGACATCATTACGGTGCTTTTGGATTATCACGGAGGGTACCGCCTCATACGGCGACAGCTTATGGGAATACATGAGGACCGAGGGCTTACGGCGCGCTACCGTGATGCTTCCATTCACGTCACGCTCTCCCGGCTCAAACGCATGGGATTCGTTAAAAACGATAACGGTATTTGGACCGCAACGAAAAAAGGGCTCGAAAAACTCGCGCTCAGATTGCCTGCCCGCACCAAACGGAAAATCAAAGAACCCGCAAAAGAAAAAACGCTCATCATCGCATTCGACATACCGGAGCGGCTCCGTAGAAAACGCGAGTGGCTCCGTCGTGAACTTTTAAATCTCGGTTTTATAAAACTCCAACAGAGCGTGTGGCTCGGCCCCGCTCCACTCCCAAAGGACTTTATAGAGGCGCTGGAGACGCTCGAGCTCCTGCCATACATCAAATTCTTCAAGGCACGGGAAGACGAGATTGTCTAAACCGGGCCCGACGGTGCTAAAATTCCACAAAACACCCTATATTAACAAATTACACGGCCGTGTAATTTGTTAATATCATCCGCATGACTGTGAAGCTCCATGGGCTGACCTGCGCTTCGCCGACCGCGTGTCGCCTAAAGCTTTAGCGGTGGCACAAGGCTTCGGCAAGGCGGGCACCCGTGGCTTTCTGCGGAGGAGGGTAAAACTCGGTTACCGAATCGAGGATCCACGATTCCGCGAAACGGAATCGGGACCTCCTTACTATTGCAGCTCGACGGTAGCTCCTACTTCCTCAAACTTTTTCTTTAGCTCCTCCGCGTCTTCCTTCTTCAACCCCTCCTTCACGTTCTTCGGAGCGGCATCCACGATATCCTTCGCCTCCTTGAGACCCAGCCCGGTGGCTTCTTTCACAAGCTTGATGACATTGATCTTCTGGTCGCCGCTGGCCTTCAATACCACCGTCCACGCGGTCTTTTCTTCCACAGCTGCGGCCGGCGTGCCTCCGCCAGCGGCTACGGCAGCCGAAGCCGAGACGCCAAACTTTTCCTCAAGCGCGTGTACGAGCTCGGAGAGTTCCAGCACCGTCATCTTCTCCACTTTTTCTATAATGTCTGAAAATTTATGTTCCATAAATTTAACTTATAACATACAACTTATAACTCACCACGCATTCTTGTTATTAGTTATCAGTTATTAGTTGTTAGTTACTTCTCGACCATTTTTATTTTTTCATTCAGGACAAATAAAAACTTTTTGATGGGCGCTGTAAGTATGTACGCCAACTGCCCCAAGAGCGCCTCGCGGCCCGGGAGCGCACCGATACACTCCACGTCCGCCCCGTCCATGAATTTCTTCTCCTTCACCTCAAGCCCGCCGAGGATTTTGAAAGATACTTTCCCTTCCCGCTTCGCCGAAGCTCCCCGCCTAGACCCGGCGAGGCTGGCAGCGAGGCGAGTCCCGAAGCGATACACCGCGCCGGCGGTCTCCACCATATCCTTCGGCGAGAATACCACACCCGTCTGGCCCGCGAATTGCTTCGGATCCACCGCGATACCCTCCTTCTCAAAGATGATCTTGAGGAGGCGCTTCTTCACCACGTGGAATACCGCGCCCATGGCGCGGAGCGATTTCCGAAGTACATTCATCTCGGCGGTCGGGATACCGGTGAAGTCGGCGACGATGACGGTCTCGCTCCACTTCAAATCTTTCACGCCGGTTTCCACGGTTTGCTGCTTTTGTGCTTTGGTTTTCATAAGACGCTGATATACGCTGATTTTTGGCTGATTTACGCTGATAAACGAGACACTGATTTATGCGGATTTAAACTGATTTATGCTGATAAAGACAAAAAATCTGCGGTTGCTCCGCAGATGTGACCCAGCGCTGTGCCGGACGTCCTCGGCGGGGCTTCTCCCTTCGTTAAACTCGGGGTGCCCGCTTTCTACGGAGTAAATCTATGGTACCAGCTGCCGTTCCACTGTCAAGTTGTCGTGCCCCCGGGGTATAATGCAAGGACGTTATGGCAGAACCGGCAGAGAGCAAAAACTTCATCAACCTGGGGGTCGTGGTGAGCCCCAAGGGAGAGGTGCTCGTGATACGCCGCAAGAGAAAAGAAACGGGGAGCGGCGGCGCGGTGCTTGAGTGGGCGTTCCCCGGCGGGAAACAACGGTATGGCGAGACGCGGGCGCAGTGTGCGGAGCGCGAGGTGTGCTCGGAAACAGGCTACGATGTGGCCGTGCGGCGCGAGATCTCCCTCCGCATCCACCCGCAGTTCATGATCACCATCGTTTACCATCTCTGCGAACTCAAGTCGCCACAGCCAGTGGCGGAACCGCAAGAACCGCACGAGGTAGCAGAAATCAAATGGGTAAAACCGCAGGAGCTCCATACTCTCTTCACCACCGACATTGACCCGAAGGTGAAAAAGGAACTGGGCCTCACGTGAGACGTGAGACCTGATTCCTATACCTCTCCCTCCAGCTCCTCCAAAAGTTTCTTCGCCTTCGCGGAGAGGTGCTTGGGGAGTTTCACGTCAAGCGTCACATGGAGATCCCCGCGGCCCGATGAGCCAAATCGCGGCATGCCGCGCCCAGGCACCCGCAATTCCTCGCGGAGATTCCAGCCCGCGGGGACAGCCACGGAAAACCGTTCACCGCTTATATCTGTGAGCTCAACCTTCTTCCCAAGGAGCAGATCGGAGATTTGGACGTTCTTTTGGGTGAAGAGTTCATTCTTCTTCCGGCGAAACGCCGTGTGGGGTTTCACACGCACCACCACGTAGAGGTCGCCGCTCCCCGTGCCATGCTCCCCCGCCTCGCCGAGCCCCGCGAGCTTCACCACCTGCCCGTCGTCCACCCCGGGCGCGATGGAGAGCTCCACCTCCCGCGTTCCCGCCGTGCGCCCGCTCCCCTTACAGGCGGTGCAGGATGCTACAGGCACCTCGCCGCGCCCGCGGCAGGTCGGGCACGCCTTCACCTGCGCAAAGTTGCCGAAGAAGGTCTGGCGCTGCTCGCGTATCTCACCGCGCCCCCTGCAGGTGGTACAATCGGAAAGCCCTTTCGCCTTATCATATCCCACCCCGCCGCATACATGGCACGGCACGTGCGCCGAGAAACGAATATGCCGCCGCACGCCGCGGAACGCTTCCTCAAGGGTAAGCTCTTGTACAATCTCCACGTCGGCACCGCGCGTATAGGTCTGCCGGCGTGGGGCGCCGCCGAAGTGCTCAAAGATATTCTCAAAAATATCGGCGAAGTTCCCGAGGTCCTCCCCCATGTTCACGTTCCACCCGAATCCTCCGGGACTGAATCCGCCGAAGCCCTCGAACCCTGAGCCTGCCGAAGGGCCCCCTCCGCCTTGGGAGGAAAAAACGGTACCGAAGCGGTCATACTGGGTCCGCTTCTCACGATTCCCCAGCACCTGGTATGCCTCGTTCAATTCCTTGAACTTCGCGTCGCTCCCCCCCGTCTTGTCAGGGTGGTATTGATGGGCGAGACGCCGGTATGCCTTTTTAATGTCCTCTTCGGAGGCAGTGCGGGAAACGCCGAGAATTTGGTAGTAGTCCTTCATACGCTTCGCTTATGCGATGCTAATATACGAATACATGCTAATGATACGAATAAATTCGGGTTATTGTTATCGTCATCGTCATTAATCCGCGTTTCGAATTATCCGCATAAATCCGCCAAAATCAGCATAAATCAGCGTTCACAGAATAACGAACTCGCGCGTGGCGGACTCCGTCACTACCCGCGCGAAACCCACCGCGACGAGGAGTTTGAAGAAGAGGTACGCCACGAACGCCACGAGCCAGAGGAAGAGCGAGAAGAAACCCCGAAGGGAGAGGAAGAGGGCAAGCGCGAGGAGAACCCCCGCAATCGTCTGGGTCCCCGGCGAAACGCGCGTCGCATAGCCCGCGGCGATGCGGTACGCCGCGTCGGTCACCTTTTCATCGCCCGCGATGGGGCCCAGCCGCGCGGCGAGCGCGACGCGGAGCGCCTCCGCGGCACCCTGCACCGTCCGTTTCTGGAGCTCTGGGGTGAGCCGTGAAAAACTCATTTCATCCCCCGCTAAATACTGCCGAACCATTTTTTGATCAACCGCAGGCATATTCCGAAGCTGTTTTTCCGCCACCCGCGCGAGCACCTCGCCCACCGTTTGATCAAGCCGCACGCCGCTCCACACGAGTCCCACCACCGGCTCGGAGGATTTGAGAAACTGGTCCACCAACTTTCGCCCGAGCGCATCGCTGAAACCGCCCCAGGCGAAGTAGTTCAGGTAGAAGAGCACCGTCGCGAAGAGGAGCACCCCCGTGAGGAGCCTGGGGAGAAACGCCCGCGTGACCGCCATGAAGCTAACCTTCATGCTGTTTTTGAGGACGTGCGCGCCATGCCCCACGCCGCCCGCGATAAACGCCGCCGCGAGCACCGCGCCGGCGATAAGGGGAATGGAAGGCACGGGATAGAGGTACTCCGTAAAGAGCGCGAGCGGCGCCACCCCCTGCAACGCCGCGATGGCCCTGAGAAGCAATCCATTTTTCACAAAAAAACCCTCAAGGATGAGCGCCACCAGGAAGAAAAAACCTGCGGCGAGTCCGCCTACGAGGTACCGTGCCTCCGCGGTGGTGAAAAATAATTGAACCGCGTAGGCGGTGAGCACCCAGAGTGCCGCCCCCGTGAGCCCGAAGAAAAGTATCTTCAAACCGCTCCGGTCGGCCTCCTCCTCCTTGGACTGCCTCACTACCGTGTAGTTATCCTTCATGGTTGGGTCGGCCCGCTGCTGCCCTCGGCGTTCTTCTCCGGCGGCTGCTGCCCTTTGTAGAGCGCCTCGCCTATTTTCTGGAGCGTCTGCGAGAGCTCCTGTATGGCGCCCTGGATCGCCGGGAGATCATCCTTCGACTGCTTCTCTTTCAGTACATCGATTTTTGCCTTCACCGCTTCAACTACGTCTTTCGGCACCTTCTCGCCTCCCTCGCGCAAGCTCTTCTCGGCCACGTAGATGAGGGACTCGGCCTGGTTCTTGACCTCAACCGCCTCACGCTTCTTCTGGTCCTCCGTCGCGTGTTCCGCCGCTTCGCGTTTCAGGCGCTCCACTTCCTCTTTGTTCAAACTGGTCGTCGCTTCTATCTTCACCGATTGCGCCTTGCCGGTGGCCTTATCTTTCGCGGAAACCGTGAGGATGCCGTTCGCGTCAATGTCAAAGGTCACCTCTATCTGGGGAAGGCCGCGGGGTGCGGGGGGGATGCCATCTAAAATGAAGCGCGCGAGGGTCTTATTGTCCGACATTAAGGGGCGCTCCCCCTGCCCGATATGGATCTCCACGGAGGTCTGGCTGTCGGCCGCGGTGGAGAACACCTGCGTCTTTGATGTGGGGACAGTCGTGTTCTTTTGGATCATTGGGGTTGCCACGCCGCCCAGGGTCTCAATGGAGAGGGAGAGCGGCGTCACGTCCAGGAGAAGGATATCCTTCACGTCGCCCTGGAAAATCCCCGCCTGCACCGCCGCGCCCACCGCTACCACCTCGTCGGGATTGATTCCCTTGTGGGGTTCCTTGCCGAAGAGTTTCTTCACCGCTTCCTGGATCGCCGGCATGCGCGTCTGGCCGCCGACGAGCACCACTTCGTTGATATCAGAAAACTTGAGGCCAGCACCCTTGGGGGGTGCGGCGGTCACCGCTTCCTTTACAAGGGAAAGGGAGCGCTCAATAAGATCGCGCACAAGGTCTTCAAGTTTTGCCCGCGTGAGCTTCATGAGGAAATGCTTCGGCCCATCGGGTCCGGAGGTGATGTAGGGAAGGTTGATCTCGCTCTCCATGGCCGTGGAGAGTTCGTGCTTCGCCCGCTCGGCGGCCTCCTTTAAACGCTGGACGGCGAGCGCGTCCTTGGAGATATCAATACCCTCCTGCTTCTGGTATTCCTTGATGAGGTACTCAATGATGCGCTTGTCAAAATCGTCGCCGCCCAAGTGGGTGTCGCCGCCCGTCGCTTTCACCTCCACCGTGTCATCCCCCACCTCAAGGATGGAGATATCAAACGTCCCGCCGCCAAAATCGTAGACCACAATGCGCTCGCTCTTCTGTCGGTTCAGGCCATAGGCGAGTGCCGCGGCGGTCGGTTCGTTGATGATGCGGCGCACCTTGAAGCCGGCGATCTCGCCCGCATTCTTGGTCGCCTGGCGCTGAGAATCGTCAAAGTAGGCCGGCACGGTGATGACCGCTTCCTCAATTTTCTCACCGAGCTTCGCCTCGGCATCCGTCTTGAGCTTCTGGAGCACCATGGCGGAAATTTCTTCGGGTTTGTACCACCGATCACCCATCCTCACCTCCACCCCCCCCTGCGCGGAAGCACGCATCTCATAGGTAAGCCACGAGAGATCGCGCTGCACCTCCGCGTCGCTCCAAGGGCGCCCGACCAGGCGTTTCACTGAAAATATGGTGTGCTTGGGATTCACCACCGCCTGGCGCTTCGCAAGAAGCCCCACGAGCCGCTCCCCCGATTTGGAGAGCGCCACGATGGAAGGGGTGGTGCGGTTGCCTTCGTGATTCTCAAGCACGACCGGCTCCCCGCCCTGCACGACGGCCATGGCGGAGTTCGTGGTCCCGAGATCAATTCCTAAAATTTTGCTCATGTTGTTTGTTATTTTACTCTTTGCTATTTGCTATTTGCCCTTTGCTATTTTAGACCCTAATTGAATTAGACACGGATTTATACGGATTGAAACGGATTTATACGGATTTTATCAGCCATCGTTATCTGTCATCGTTATCATTTTGCCCTTTGCTCACCTTCACCCGTGCGGGACGGAGGACCCTCCCGCCGAACGCATACCCCCGGCTCTCCTCCTCCGCCACGGTCCCCGGGGGATATTCCGAGGTCATTTCCCCCACCCCCTCGTGGCGCGCCGGATCAAACGGTGTCCCAGGCGGCGCAAGGATCGTCTCAAGGCCGCGCCGTTTCAAAATATCCTCTAACTGTCCACGGATGAGGTAAAACCCGCGTTTTGCTTCCCCATCATCATTCACCGCCGCGAGCCCCAAGTCAAAACTATCAAAGAGCGCGAGGAGCTCGGCAATGAGGGCCTCGGTTGAGAATTGTGCGAACACACTGAAGCGTTCCTCCTCCTCCTTACGGTAGTTCGCGAGGTCCGCCTTCGCGCGCTTCCACCCATTCAGGTATTCATCACGCTCCCGCGCACAGCGACCCAGCGCATCCTCCGCACCCGCAGCTTCCGCTGCCGCTATTTTTTGCTCTTCCTTTTTTTCTTCTTTTTCTTCCATGGTCATATGGCTATTGGCACAGCGCGCGGAACAGCCGCAACGATTTTTCATAATCCATCCGCGTGGGACCCACCGCGGAAATGAGGAGCGGCTTTCCGTTATGCGCCACCTTCCCCACTATCACCGAGAGGTGTGTGCTCTTCGTGAGCGGGTTTTGGCCTACGAACACCTGCGGCCACACCTCTTCGCTCCACCACGCCCGCTGCGCCATAAGGCGTTCCGGGAGAAGGGAGATATCCCGCATGACCACCAACAGTTCCCCCCTATCTTCCAAATCTAATTCTCCCACTAATTCATCCAAACCGCTCTCGTACACGTAATCCGCCTGCGGTGCATACCCCACAGAAAATACCCCCAAATAATCCGCCACCTCATCCACGAGCGTGCGCGGCGTTCTCCCTAAGAGTGTATGGGCGAGCCGGAGAAACGAAGTCCGAGCTTCTTGTGCCTCCTCCTGCATCCATTCCACATAGCAGCGGTAGGCCTTGTTTGTCGGAAAACGGCCGCCAGAGGGATGCTCCTGGAAAAAGAAATTATCCCCCGTGAGGTTATTCAATTCCCAGCGAATCATCGCCGGCTTAATGCCAAAATCAAACGCACGGAACAGGTGCTCGGAGGTTACCGGCTTGCCGGTGTGGATAAACTCTTCCACGGCACTTTTCAAAATAGATTGCGTGCGAGCCTTCATTACCGTTCAGTATAGGATTAGCACTCGGACAAGTCAAGTGCTAATGCGATACCAATATACTAATGCATACGAATTATACGAATAATGCTAATGATTTGTATCCATTCGCATCAATTCGCATCAATTCGCCCGCCTGCCAACGCCTGTCCGATGATTCGTGTCTAAACCTAAATGTACCGAAAAGCTGTGTGTAGAGAAAAAACAAAAATAAAGGCTGTGGCGGGCAGGTATATTAGCATCGATTTTTACGGACAGGTGGTGGCGGCGGTTACCAAAGTTCCGGCATTGTTCACGGTCACGCGGTAGCAGGTGCTGGACGGCGCCATGAGGATGAGTCCGTAGGTGGAAGTGGAAAAACCGACATCCCCGGTGGATTTAATCTTCGTCGTGGAGAGCGCTGAGGGTGATGTACCAACGCCAACTCGCCCGTCGGTGCCGATGGTCAGGTTCCCTGAGAGGTAGGCGTTCGCCCAGTTGAGGCTCGCGCCACCCACATCAAGGGTGCCGCCCGTCGCCGGGAGGATACTTGAATCAAAAGTCGCCGCCGAGATGCGAGCCACCGCCCCAGACCACGTGCGGGTGGCTTGCGATTTTGTGCTGGAAGAGTTGTACGAGAGCGCAATGTCAAACTGCACCACTGAAAGCCCCGTGGGGTTCTCAAATTTTTTCACCGAGAATCCCGCCACCGTCACCTTGTCGTTTGTGAGGGGCGAGGCAGGTGCCGCGCCAATCGTGGAGGACCCCTGCTCAAGGTATACGGCGGTGCCGCTCGCATAGACGAATGTTCTATCAAGCGTGGAGGAAGGCATGCGGAGCACGAGTGTGGTGGAGGATACCCCCGCCGCGTTCTCCACGGCGGCTGATTCCCGCACCAGCCGCTGTATGGTGCCCGCAACAAAGGTGAGCTGCTGATTCACCTCATTCACAGAGGTCTGGCGCAGCTGCGTTTGGGTAACGGCGGTAAGGATATTGATGAGAAATACCGCGGCGACCGAGAAAATCGCGCCATAGATGAGAAGCTCAATGAGTGTGAACCCCGTTAGAGATCCGCCCTGCCGTAGGCAGGCCTGCCTGCTCCGATTTGAGTCCTCGGGACTCTCATCGAGAGTCTCGGGACCGGCGGGCAGGGCGGCATCCACCTTGGGGTGGTTTATCTCTAACGGGGTGAATCCCGACTTGGAATGTTTGTAAGATGGCATAAACGTCTGAACTGGTATATTTCTATTATACCACGCGCCCCGCTGAACAGCGGTGTGTTTGCGGTGAAGGCGGCTCCCACACCGCAGAACGCCGCTCGGTAACGGTCCGCTGTTTTTTCCCACCCCCTACCTTCTTATGTCCTTCTTATGTCCTATTGGACGGCCGTCCAATAGGACATAAAGATAAAGATAGGGGGTTCTGCGAATTTCCGATTTTCCACGTTTTTCCCGCGTTTTTCCCGCGTTCTTCCCGCGCTTTTTGCGCTCCATGCGCCGGGCTTCCGCGCCGGCACTTCTCTCTTCACATACTTGTAGTGAGCCTACCAAACCTACCATCTCTAAAGAGCGCTATCGGTAATACACGCGGCTGGGAACGCGGAGGTCCAGATACAAGAGCTTTGTAAAATCCGGTTTCGTCTTGAAGTTCTCCAGTATCGCCGAGAGGTTCTCCGGCACAAAGTCAAAACTGAAGTAGATGAGCGTCCCCGATGCGAGCCGCGCCCACCACTCATGGAGCGCGAGCGGCTTCACGGTAAACTCCGCTACGGGAAGGTTCTGCGCCTTAATCACCGCAATGGTCTCAAGGAGATTTTTGACCCACCGTGGATTCGGGAGCGCCGGCTGACCCGCCACGAGCGAGCGGCGGTTTTCATCGCTCACCTTCAGGATGAGGGCGCCCTCTGCCGCCGGCGCCTCACCCACCAGCGTCCCCGCGCGGTCAAATCCGTAGCACGGCCCTGCCTGCGCAGGCAGGCCTGCCTGCCGGCCCTGCTCAGCCGAAGCTTCAGCGAGGCGAGCAGGCAAGCTCTCCGCCGCACACCACACCCCGAAGAGCTCCAGCTTCCTCACCGCCACCTCCACTTTCCGCTCCAATAGGCGGGGCACCACCGTCACCTCCGCGGCAAACGATGCGGTGTAGAGCTGCCTCGGTTCGCTTCCACGGAACATCCAGAAGAGGATGTTCCCGGGACCCGTGAGCCCTCGGAGGGTACTGTCGGTGAGTTGGGCGGAGAGCGCCGCGAGGAGCTGTTCGCGCGGCAACGTTTCCCCGCCGCTCACCTCCACCGCCTGCACCTCAAAGAGGCTGGAGAAGAGAACGGCATAGCCGGCGCCCGCGGCGAGGAGGACAAAAAGAGAAAAAAAACCTATGAGCCACCAAAGCACCCGCCGCGGTTTTTTTCTGCGGGTTTCTCGGAACGTATCGGTCTCGGGGCGGTACATGGTACTGACCTAACACCAGTATAAAACCCCTCACAATAAACAAAAAGGTAGCGGAGCTTTCTTTAAGCAACTCTCGGAGCCCGCCGAAGCCGTAACCGCCCGCGTATGTGCCTACTACCATACATAAGTTTACCGGAACGGAAATAAAAAAGCCCCGCACGATTTTTGTGCAGGGCTTACATCATAACTTGGACCAAAGTCTTGAAATCCAACTTTGACTTGCGAGAACCGCAAATAAAAAGCCCTGCTAGAGTTAATCTCCAGCAGGGCAAAATCCTCACAGGAATTACAGTAAAAAGATATAACCTGCTAGTAGAAGCAAAAAAGTCAAAACGCCACCGGCAAATCCCTTTGCATGTCTTGCAGTTGTGGTGGTAGCTTCTGAGATTGTCCCACCAACCAGTAATGCCACGAGAGAAAAGATAAGGACGGCTGGAAATGCCATTGCATTCTTATCGAGTCCTTTATGCACCGTGATGTCGTAACCCACAAGTCCACTCACGGTTTTCCGGATTCTCTGATCGGGCGTATCGTTACATAGCAGATCATCTCTAAATTCAAAATACGCCTCCGTTATCCTCCGGTACGGAGAGAAAACATCAACGGTTGTCCGAAGTCCGTACATCAAAAGGCTCACATTCTCCTCTTCTCGAAGGTTATCAAACTCTGTGATGGCGTTCTCCATCTTCTTCATTTCTCCTTTTGTTATGGCAGAGTCTTTCACCATACCCTAGAAGATATGGTCCACTACCAGGGCTTTGGCATGAAGTTGGTCCTCATACTTTCTCAAGAGAACCTGTCCGGCTTTAGAAAAATTCTCCTTAAACCTGGGGAATTGTTCTGCCGACAGTCCGGTGATAGAGTCGGTTTGCGCAAACACGAGATTCGCACAGAGTAGGGAGCAGCAAACACGACATCACTGCAAACATCAGTTTCGTCTTCATAACGACCTCCTTATGTTAGATGATGAAAGGGATAACCAACTATTTTAGCTGGTCATTGCTTCGTTGGGGTGCTCAATCGGTTTGATTTCGCTCCGCCCTCGCACGAACGTGAGGACTTCTTGAAGCTTCGCCACTTAGGACACATCGGTTCATGTGGCTGTCGCTTTTGCTCTAAGCGGCAAAAGACAACAGATTTTTTAAACGAGAATTCGACTTTGAAATGCAACGCTATTCCTATTGAATGCAAGCGTGTACTTCTCCGCCGAATTTACCTTAAGTTTTCTGCTCGCATTATAGCATACCCGCACCAAAATAGTCAATACTTGCAAAAAGCGAGGAAAAATGGGCCTTTGAGCCCTTTTTATATCCTCTAAAAGCGGGGTTCCTTTGAGCAAGTGGAGATAAGAGGTGCTACAGTTAACTGTAGCACCTGTGGTATTTATATTCTCTAAAAGCGGGGTTCCTTTGAG
>PCRZ01000030.1:14622-20510 GCA_002772205.1 Candidatus Jorgensenbacteria bacterium CG23_combo_of_CG06-09_8_20_14_all_54_14
AACAAATCTATGGTGAACATAAGCAAAACGCAATTCCCAAAAGAACTTCGAAAAAAGGTGTGGCGGCGCTTTTACGAACTGGTAAAACGGTCGCCGTCGGAAGAGACGCTTGTCAAAAATCTCGCGGTTCTTTTCACCTCGTCAGAGATAACCATGCTTGAAAAACGGCTCGCTATACCTCTCCTCCTCGCAAAAGGATTGAGCTATCGCGAAATTGGTCGCGCGATAGACGTAAGCCCCGTCACGGTAAGCTTCATCAAGCACCGCCTCACAAAAGGACCGCGCGTACCACGCGAGCGCCACTCGCTCTATCCGCCACGCGAAAGAAAGAGGGCCGGCTCTTCAATGGGCCGCGACCGCTGGCGGTGGCTGGACATAGAAAGATAGCGATTGCGTAGGAAAGGTAACCACCGAAAAAATTACCTTAACAGAAGCGCGATTCGGAAACGATCGTAAAAACTTAATACGACAGTGCGGTTCACGGCAAACAAAAAGAGTGTGCTACAGTTAACTGTAGCACTCTGGAAATACTGTAAGGCAATCAATACCAATATCCGTTTGTCTGAACGATGTGGAAAAAGAGGGTGCTACAGTTAACTGTAGCACCCTCTTTCAACTATCTCTTAACTATCTTTTAACTACTCGCGCGAAAGAACGAACCTATTCCACTTTTTCCTCCGCATCCTTCCCTATCTCCTTCTTCCCAACATACCCCTGCAGCACCTTCGGGACCTTCACGGCGCCCTTCTCCGTCTGGTGGGTTTCCATGAGCGCCGCGATGGTGCGCCCGACGGCGAATGCGGTGGCGTTCAGAAGATGGGCATACCGTTTTTCCCCTTTCCCGGTTTTATACCGCACGCCGATGCCGCGCGCCTGAAAATCGGTGGTGTTGGAGCACGAGTGGGTCTCGCGGTACACCCCCTGACCCGCGAACCACGCCTCCACGTCATACTGCCGCGCGTCGGCCCACCCCATGTCGCCCGTGCAAATCTCCACCACGCGGTACGGTATCTCCAGCGCCCGCATGAGCTTTTCCTGGCAGTCAAGGAGGTGCCGGTGCTCCTTTTCCGAATCCTCCGCGGTGGAGAACGAGAACATCTCCACCTTGTCAAACTGGTGCACCCGCAGTATCCCCTTCGTATCCTTGCCGTACGAACCGGCCTCCCGCCGGAAGCAGGTGGAAAAACCCGCGTAGCGCTTTGGGCAATCCTTCGCCGCGAGCGTCTCGTTCATATGGAGCGGCGCCAGGGTGTGCTCAGCGCTCCCCACGAGGTAGAGATCATCCTTCGGAAGGTAGTACCGCTCCTCGCGCTGGCTCGCGGCGAGCCGCCCGATGCCTGCAAAAACCTTGGGGCGGATCATCACCGGCGGCACCACCGGCGTGAACCCATCGGCGACGAGCGTCTCAAACGCCAGTTTCACCAGCGCGAACTCCAAAAGCACCGCGTCACCCATAAGGTAACCGAAGCGAGTACCCGCCACCTCCGCCGCCCGCTTGGTATCCACGATTCCCAGCGCCTCCCCGAGCACGAGGTAGTCCTTGGGAGCAAATGTGAACGCTGGCTTCTCTCCCTCCTCGCGCACCACGCGGTTCTCGGAAGCGTCTTTCCCCACCGGCACGTCGTCAAATGGGATGTTCGGCAACTGCTCCAAAATCTCGTCCCGCTTTCCCTCCACCTCACCGCGCTCAGCGGAGACGTCGGTGATGCGCTTCTTCAACACCTGCGCTTTAGAGAGCGCCTCCTCGCGGTGATTCTCAGCAAGCTCCTTAGAGAGGAGGTTTTGCTCGGTCTTCAGCTGGTCCAGGATGGCGGTCTTCGCGCGCCATTGCTCGTCCAGCCGGATGAATTTATCTACCAGCTTCGGGTCAATGTTCTTTTTTTGAACGCCTTCCTTTATTTTGTCCGGCTGTTCCCGGATGAGGTTGATATCTAGCATATTGTCATGGTTATAATCATGGTCATGGTCATGGTTATAGTCATGGTCATGGTCATCGTCATAGTCATTGTTTTATTTTCCTTCCCTCATCAACGGAAACAGCACCGTCTCACGGATGGGTTTATCCATAATAACCGCAAAGAGCCGCTCGGAGAGGCCAAAGCCGGCCGCCGGCGGCATGCCATACTCCAGCGCTTCTATAAAATCCTCGTCCAACCGCTGCGCTTCCCTGTCGCCCGCGGCGCGGAGCTTCATTTGCTCGTCAAACCGGCGACGCTGCTCCTCGGGGTCATTGAGCTCCGCCCAGCCGTTCCCGAGCTCGGTCCCCGCCGCCATCACCTGGAAGCGGAGTGTTTTTTTTGGGTGCTTCGGGTCCGCTTTCGCGAGCGGCGAGATGTCCACCGGATGCCCCGTGAGGAAACACGGTTGGATGAGCTTCGGCTGCACGGTCTTTTTGAAAATCAGATCAATGAGCCGCCCGCGGCCTGCCTGCGCGGGCCTGCCCGCGCGCGGTTCCGGCGCGAGTCCCCGCTTCTCGGCCTCGCGGTGAAGCGCGTCACGCGTCACGCGCTCAAGGTCTATTCCCGTCGCTTTCATAAATGCTTTAAAGTAATCCACCTCCGACCAGCGCTTCTTCCAGTCCACCGTGGTGCCTCCGCGCATAGTAGAGAACGACCCCGTGGTGCGTTTCACCACCGCGCGGTAGAGCTGTTCCACAAACCGCATCATGTCGCGGTGATCCCAGTAGGCCGCGTAGCATTCCATCTGGGTATAATCCTGAAGGTGGTCGCGATCCATTCCCTCGTTGCGGAACACGCGTCCTATCTCAAACACTTTTTCGTAACCGCCCACGAGGAGCCGCTTCAGCGGCAGTTCCAGCGAGATGCGGAGATAGAAATCGCGGTTGAGGGCGTTCAGGTGGGTCACGAACGGTTCCGCATCCGCGCCACCCGGGACCGGCTCAAGCACGCCGGTTTCCATTTCCAAAAATCCTCCCTTCACCAGTTGTTCCCGCATCGCCCGCCAAAACTCCGACTTTTTCACGAAAAGCTCGCGTACCCCCGGATTCACGAGAAGGTCGAGATACCGCTTCCGGAGCCGGGTCTCAACGTCCGAGAGTCCGCACCACTCGCTGGGAACTGGGCGCACGCTCTTCGCGACAAGGCGCGCCCGCGCGGAGAGGACGCTCTTCTCCCCACGCTTTGTGGTGAACGGCCGCCCCTGCACCTCCAGAAAATCGCCGATATCCACGCTGTGTTTGAGAAGCGTGAAAGGAGCGGTTTCCTCAGCGGTCATCACCGCCTGTATCTTCCCGGTGGCATCGGCGAGAGTGGCAAATAAAATTTTGCCCTGGTCCCGCCACGAGGTCACCCTCCCAACAACCGACACCCGGCGTTTCCCGCGGGCGAGTGCCCCAAAGCGCGCCGTGAGGTCCCCGAGCGCCACCGTCCGCGCCGCCTGTGCCGGATAGGGATCGGCTACCGCGCGGTATGCGGCAAGTTTTCTTTTCCGTTCTGCGATGAGATCATGCAACATAAAATTCTAAATTCGAATATCTATTTTTTAAATCCTAATATCAAAATCCTAAATTCTAAACAATGTTCAAAATTCAAATGTTCAAATATCTAAACGTTTTGAATTTAAGATTTGGTGCTTTGAATTTGTTTCGGATTTAGTATTTCGTGCTTCGGATTTACTTGAGCTCCAAGCCCTTCACTCAATCGCCAAAATTCGGTAGCTGGTCTCCCCGGCTGGGGTCCGCACCGACGCCATATCGCCGACCTTCTTCCCCAAGATGCCCCTTCCCAGCGGCGACTCGTTGGAAATGAGCCCCGCCGTTGGCTGCGCCTCGTTGGAACCGACGATGGTGTAGGCGATAACCGCCTTGTCCCTCTGAACCGTTACCTTGGAACCGATTCTCACGGTGTGCGCCCCCTCCGATTTCTTTATGATGACGGAGTGCTTCAAGAGCTCCTCGATCTGGGCGATGTGCTGTTCGAGGCGCACCTGTTCATCGCGCGCCTCCTGGTAATCAAAGTTCTCGGAAAGGTCTCCCATGTCCTTGGAGTGTTTCAGGCGGTCCGCAATGCCTTTCCGCCCCGCGGTTTTGAGTCCCTGGAGTTCGGCGGTGAGCTCGTCGTAGCGCTCCCGCGTGAGGTATGCTTTTTGATCTGTGCGCATGGGTTCTGTAGGTAGAGGAAATCCCCTCCGAAAAGGGGCTCACGATGACGGTGCTATGCGATGGTTATAGTACCACAGGAATACGTCGCGCGCCACTGGAACAGTGTTCAAACTTCCCTGCACCGCGTTCTCCACAAGGATGAGGAGCGCGAGCCGCGGATGCTCCGCGGGGGCGTATCCCACGAAAAATGCGTTCAATTTGGTGTTCTCCTCGATCTGCGCGGTGCCGGTTTTCGCCGCCACGGGGAACGGGAGTCCAGCGAGTGAATGTGCGGTGCCGTAGGGGGCGCGCACCGCCTCGCGCATTCCCTCCTGCACGTGTGAAACCACGTTTCCAATCTCACCCCGCAGATCAGCACGCACCGTGGAAGTGCTCTCTTCCGCCACCGCGCCGCGCTCGTCAACGATAGTGCGCACCACCCGCGGCTGGTAGACCACGCCCCCGTTCGCAATGGCGCTGATGCCGTTCAGAAGCCCGAGAGGGGTTACGAGAAGGTCTCCCTGACCGATGGCGACGTTGTAGGTATCGCCAATGCGCCACCGGTCCCCCGTTTCCCGCTCCTTCCACGCGGGATCCGGAAGAAACCCCTTTGCCTCCCCCACGAGATCAACGCCGGTCACGCTCCCTAGATTGAATTTCTCCCACCACCGCTTCAGGCGCTCGATCCCCAACCCCAGTTGATCTTCAAATCCCCCGCCCACCTCGTAGAAGTAGATATTGCTGGATTTCGCAAGCGCTGCGGCGAGATCCACCCACCCGTTCGGCTTCCAGTCCAAGAAACGGCTGGGCAATTCCGGGTGGTAGGGATTCGGGATCTCAATGTACCCTTTTGAAAAAATCTGCTTATGCGAATCGATCACACCCTCCGCGAGCGCCGCGGTGGCCACTATTGGTTTGATGGCGGAACCGGGATTATAGAGTCCGCTTATCGCGCGGTTGAGGAACGGCTCCCCCGGAGCGTTCAGTGACTCCGCCACGCGGGTGGAATCAAAAGCGGGGAGACCGACCAACGCAAGGATTTCCCCGTTCTGCGGATCCATGGCGATCCCAACTCCCACAGTGCGCCCCAGATCGCGAAGAGCCGTGGTGAGACGCTGGTAGAGGAATTCCTGCAACTCCCCGTCAATAGAGGTGTAGAGTGAGAGGCCTGGACTCGGTGGCAAGAGCGTTTCGCCCTCCGCGGGATTTCCCCGCGCATCGCGGTATGTCACCTCGCGCCCGTCCGCGCCGCGGAGCGCCTGGTCATAAAACGCCTCAAGCCCCGCCCGCCCCACCTGATCTTCCGCTACCAACCCTTCGCGGCTTTTCAAATCATCCTCATCGGCAAGGCCGGTGTACCCTATGAGGTGGGCAAAGGCATAGGGCGTCCGATGGACCCGCTTGAACGACGGTTCAACGGAGAGCCCCGGAATGGGACTGGAGGAAAGTTCCACAATTCTGTCATGGGAAAGGTCCTCCGCAACTGGAACGCGTTCGCTCACATTCCAGTCCCTCGCCGCAAGCTTCTCGGTAAGTGTCCCAAGATTAACGCCGAGCGCGGCGGCGATGGTCTGCAGGGTCTGTAGGCGCTCCGCGGGCGCCTCCGGCAGATAGTGGGGGGTAATGAACGCGTTCATTGAGGCGAGGTTCTCCACCAGCGGCTCTCCTTGCCGATCATAGATGATGCCGCGGGGGGCGAGCACCACTTTTTCGTCGGCCATGTTCGTGCGCGCCCGCGCGCTGTAAAAACCGTGGCGCACGACGCCGAGGTACCCCAGCTGTACAAGCG